>JARBTT010000214.1 GCA_029240055.1 Anaerosinus sp. | reverse complement strand
ATATCTAACGTCTCACTAGAAATAAGGTTATCATCTTCATCATTTTCTAGTAGCTTAATCATTTTTTTCACATTAGGCGCTTTTATTTCACAATTATCGCTAGGTAAATTAAATAAAAAATTATTGATCTTGCTCGCTGCTCGAATCGTTCCACCAACCCCACAAACAACTGTCTGTTTTTCAGCATCTAGGTCCATATAATCCTCTAGCTCTGATAATACAGCTTCTTTGATGGACCTTCGTTCGCTCTTATCCGGCAATAAGCCCTCTACATATTGACTGTATGCATTCAAAGAACCAAGCGGTATACTGATTGCATTTACAATCGTTGAATTTTTATAAATAACGAGTTCCGTGCTGGCTCCACCGATATCAATGAGTAGTCCATCTTGCGCTTGCATCGCATGAGTAGCCCCAACAAAGTCCAGTGTTGCTTCTTCACTACCAGAAAGTACCGTAATCGGTACGCCAGTTCTTTCCGTGATTTCAGCTACTGCCTCAGCACTATTTGACACGTTACGTAAAGCTGCTGTTGCAAACGCAGCTACATTGGTGATATTAAAGTTATCTAATAATATTTTAAAATCGTCCAAGGCTAGGCAAGCTTTGTCTATTCCTTCTGGCATCATCTTGCCTTTTTTCATATGAGAAGCCAAGCCTGCAGTATGTTTTTTGTTTAATAACACCGTTAATTTATCAGCTTCTACTTTATAGATAGCCAAACGTATCGTATTCGAACCAATATCAATAATTGCTTGTACCATGTTTATCTCACTCCACCTATGCCTAAATATTTTGTTTTCGCTTCCAGATACCTTTGCTAACCGAGATTTCCCACGGATTGCTCTTTTGTATTTTTCCATCATCCCTCCTAGATTCGTTACTTTTGAAGCGATGGAAGTATTTACTTTTAATCCTATATAATTTATCATAGTATATTTCCCACGGAGTCGTGTTAATTGTTTGTTAAATTATTATTAATATTCTGTTAATACTCTATTAATATTCTGTTAAATTTTACAAATTCCTTTAATAAAAAACAAAAATAAAGAAATCAGCAATGAAGCTAATTTCTTTATTTAATAGTTATTTTATATCTGAAATTGTGCGGTAACTGTGATTAATCAGAGTCCGACTTTTTTTCTACCGCAGCAAGCGAAGCAACCTTGTCATTTTTAGCTGTCTTCATCAACGTAACACCTTGGGTATTACGGCTGATCACCGAGATGTCATCAATGTCAATACGGATAACGATACCTTCAGTAGATATTAAAATCAATTCTTGACCTGGTTTTACGACTTTAATACCAATTACTTGGCCTGTTTTATCCGTTACTTTCATGTTGATGATACCTTTACCACCACGTGTTTGCAAGCGATACTCAGTCGTAAATGTACGTTTACCGAAACCTTCTTCCGTTACAGTAAGTACTTCTGCATCGCGAGTTAGTGTCTCCATACCGATAACGAGATCGTCTTCTTTTAAACGGATACCACGAACCCCATGCGCAGTTCTACCCATTGAGCGGACATCTTTTTCTGAGAAGGTAATCGCCATACCACTACGAGTACCCATGATGATATGTTGTTCACCATTGGTTAATTTTACCCCAATCAAGTCATCATCATCATCTAAGGAAATCGCAATTAAGCCGCCCTTACGCGCTGTATCGAAATCCATAAGTTCTGTCTTTTTCACGATACCTTTTTGGGTTGCCATGAATAAGAATTTGTTATTAGAAAATTCTCTGACTGGAATAACTGCCGTAATTTTTTCATTCTTTTCAAGCGGCAATAGATTGACGATTGCAGTACCTTTTGCAGTACGACTTGCTTCGGCAATTTCATAGCCCTTCAAACGATATACTCGACCACGACTCGTGAAGAACAAGATATTATGATGCGTCGTTGTGACAAATAAATGTTCAACGAAATCTTCTTCTTTTGTTCCCATACCAGCTACGCCACGACCACCACGTTTTTGATTACGATACGTATCAACTGGTAAACGTTTAATATAGCTGCCATGTGTCAAAGTAATAACGATATCTTCTTCCGCGATTAAATCTTCCATAGCTAATTTAGATACATCCGTTGTAATCACAGTACGTCTATTATCACTGAATCTACGTCTTACTTCAGTAAGTTCTTCTTTAATAATATTAAGCACTTTTTGCTCATCAGCTAACACTGATTCTAACCACTCAATCGTTTTCAATAACGCTTGATATTCATCTTCAATTTTTTCACGTTCCAAACCAGTTAAGCGTTGTAAACGTAAATCTAAAATTGCTTGGGCTTGTTTCTCGGATAAAGAGAAACCTTCCATTAAAGCGTTACGAGCAATATCTGCCGTTTGTGATTGACGAATGGTCTTAATTACTGCTTCGATATGATCGAGTGCAATTTTCAAACCTTCTAAGATATGGGCTCTTGCTTGTGCTTTCGCAAGTTCATACCTTGTCCGTCTCGTAATGATTTCTTTCTGATGTTCTACATAGTAATACAAAACTTCACGAAGGTTTAATACCCTCGGTCTACCATCCACAAGTGCAAGCATGATGATACCAAAACTTTCTTGCATTTGCGTATGTTTATAAAGTTGGTTTAATATAACATCTGGATTGGTATCGCGACGCAATTCAATAACGACGCGCATCCCTTTACGGTCACTTTCATCACGAAGATCAGTAATACCGTCAATGGCTTTTTCACGAACCAATTCCGCGATTTTTTCTACTAAACGAGCTTTATTCACTTGATATGGCAATTCTGTTACTAAAATTCTTGGTTTACCATTTGACATTTTCTCAATACGAGCTTGCGCACGCATTTTTACTACCCCACGACCAGTCGTGTAAGCAGAATGAATGCCCTCTCTACCAAGAATCAAACCAGCAGTTGGGAAATCAGGGCCTTTGATTACCATCATTAATTCTGGTATTGTTACCTCTGGATTATCAATTAACATCAATACGCCATCAATAACCTCACCTAAATTATGGGGAGGAATGTTCGTTGCCATACCTACAGCAATACCAGAAGAACCATTGACTAATAAGTTTGGTAATTTTGCTGGTAATACTGATGGCTCTTTTAAAGATTCATCATAGTTGGGTACAAAGTTAACCGTTTCTTTTTCAATGTCTTGCAACATCGCTTCGGCAACGCGGGACATACGAACTTCTGTATAACGCATTGCTGCTGCCGAGTCACCATCAATCGAACCAAAGTTACCATGACCATCGACCAATAAATACCTTGTAGAGAACTCCTGTGCCATCCGCACGGTAGCTTCATAAACTGAACTATCGCCATGTGGATGATACTTACCTAGTACTTCCCCGACAATACGTGCCGATTTTTTATATGGCTTATTTGGCGCCATCCCAGCTTCATGCATTGCATACAAAATACGTCTATGTACCGGTTTTAATCCATCGCGAACATCTGGCAAAGCACGCATGACGATAACACTCATCGCGTAATCGATATAAGAATTCTTCATTTCCTCTTCAATGCGTACAGGCAAGACTTTACCTAAACCAAAATCCACATTCTCACCTCAAATTATATTATTTCTTAGCTTTATGTATAAAATCTAAAATTGATTTCAATCCCCTATATTCATTCCGTATATTGCTATATACAACTCCTAATTATAGCATAGAAAGCGATTTATGTAAAAAATTTTAACCAACCTGCGTTTCCTTGTCATTTGTTATTATTCTTGCCGAAAACCATCAATAGTAACCAATTCTTTTCACCGTCCATATACTATAGCAAACTATGATGCTAGGGAGGTCATTTCATGGATTTGTCCTATGTGATTTTACTTGGAATCGCGGTAAGCATTGATGGATTCTTTGCTGGTATCGCTTATGGCCTAAAAAATATTAGAGTCTCCTTCTTAGCGCTATCGCTAATTGGCTTTGTAACCTTCGTTTGCACGACGCTGGCAATGAGCTCTGCTAGTCTCCTATTGACGTTCATCAATCCTTCCATTGCAACACTCTTTGG
>JARBTT010000038.1 GCA_029240055.1 Anaerosinus sp. | reverse complement strand
GAGAGAAATTATGGCTTTTATACGGATGAATATGGTAAACCCGACCAAGCAGGCACTTGCCAAAGCTGGGTATCCGGCGTTTAACTTTTCAAAAGCTGTAGGCCGTGGCAAGAAGCCACTGTCTACAGAAGCAATCGAAGTCATCATGGGCAATGCCGGTTCTGTACCTGCCGATTCGATTGGTGAACATTTGTCGGAAGGGACGCGGCTCGTATCAAAACGTGCCTTTACTCTAATTGTTGATGATGAGCAAGTAGAATTAGCAGTGAAAACGATTATCAAGGTAAATCAGACAGGAAATCCTGGCGATGGTAGAATTTTTGTGATGCCAGTAACAGAAGGCTATAATATTAGAACAGGTGCATGTCGCCAGAGAGAAAGCGATTTGACAGATAGGAGGTAATGGCTGTGGATAAACGTACGAAAATTTTAGATAACTATTCTGCACGGGTTTTTAAAAATCGTAAAGATCATATCGTTGAGCTAGAAGATGCTGCGGATCCTCAAAGCATCGCAGCCAATAGCCGAGCAATACCAGGGGTTATGACAAATCGCGGTTGTTGTTATGCTGGCTGTAAAGGTGTTGTTTTAGGACCACTAAAGGATGTTGTGACTATCACGCATGGTCCAATTGGCTGTGGCTTTTATACTTGGGGAACACGTCGCAATAAAGCAAAAGCAGGCGATGATGGCAAAAACTTTATTGAATATAGTTTCTCCACTGACATGCAAGAGCCAGATATTGTATTTGGTGGTGAAAAGAAATTAAAGCAAGCAATTACCGAAGCGGTTGAAATTTTTAAACCAGCATGTATTATGATTTGTTCCACTTGTCCCGTTGGGTTAATCGGTGATGATATTCATGCGGTAGCTACTTGGACAGAAGAAACGTATAAAATAAAATGCGTTGCGTATAGTTGTGAAGGTTATAAAGGGGTCAGCCAATCAGCTGGTCACCATATCGCCAATAATAGCTTGATGAAATATGTTATTGGTACTGGGGATAAAGCTCCAACACAAAAGTTCTCTGTGAATATTTTAGGAGAATATAATATCGGTGGCGATGGATGGGAAACTTCTCGTATCTTAAAAAGAATTGGCTACGAAGTGATTTCGGTATTTACCGGTGATGGTAGTTATGAAGAAATAAAAAATGCGCATACAGCAAATTTAAACTTAGTACAGTGTCATCGTTCCATCAACTACATTGCGGAAATGATGAAAACGAAATATGGTATTGATTGGATCAAGGTTAACTTTATCGGCGTCGATGAAACCGTTCGTTCCTTGCGCGAAATGGCAGCTTACTTTGATGATGCTGACTTGACTGCGCGGACAGAAGCTGTTATTGCCGATGAACTTGCAAATATTGCTGATGATATGGCATATTATAAATCAAAATTGCAAGGAAAAAAAGCTGGTTTATTCTGCGGTGGTTCACGTTCCCATCACTATCAAAACTTACTTGCTGACCTTGGTGTAGAGACGGTAGTTGCCGGTTATGAATTTGCGCATCGCGATGATTATGAAGGTCGGGAAGTAATTCCAACCATCAAAACAGATGCGGATAGTAAAAATATCGAAGAAATGACGGTTACACCAGATGAAAAACATTTCCGTTTACTACTCAGCAAGGAAAAATTTGAACAATTGGCTAAGGCAATTGATCTAGAAGCGTATGCTGGAATGATTAAAGATATGGGTAATGGTACCGTGGTAGTCGATGACTTTAATCACTATGAAACAGAACAGCTAATCGAATTGTTCAAACCTGATGTTTTTTATTCAGGCGTTAAAGATAAATATGTGATTCAAAAAATAGGTGTTGTATCGCGTCAATTGCATTCTTATGATTATAGCGGTCCTTATGCCGGTTTTAAAGGAGCAGTTAATTTCGCTAGAGATACGACGATGGGCGTTTCCACACCAGCGTGGAATTATGTAACTCCACCATGGCGCACAGTGCCAACGCTAGAAGGAAAGATCGGAGGTGAGGAGTAATGCTAGACTTAACTCCAAAAGAAATAATTGAACGTAAAGGACTAAGAATTAATCCTTGCAAAACTTGTCAACCGGTTGGTGCAGTCTATGCGGCGCTTGGTGTGCATAAATGTATGCCACATAGCCATGGTTCACAAGGTTGTGTATCCTTTCATCGCATGTTTTTATCCAGACATTTTAAAGAGCCAGCAATTGCTTCCACGAGTTCTTTCACCGAAGGAACTTCAGTATTTGGTGGCGGTAGTAATGTAAAAACAGCAGTTAAAAATGTTTTTGACATTTATAATCCTGATATTATTGCGATTCACACCACTTGTTTGAGCGAAACGATTGGTGATGATCTCAACACCTATATTCAACAGATGGAAATACCAGAAGGCAAAATCGTGGTGCATAGTAATACGCCAAGTTATGCTGGTTCGCATATCAGCGGTTATTTCAATATGATGAGTGGTTTCATCAAATATTTAGCAAAAAATACGGGCGAAGACAATGGTAAGATTGGTATTTTCCCTGGTTTCACCAATCCTGGTGATATGCGTGAAATGAAGAAAATTGCTAAACTATTAGGTGCTGATTTCACGATGTTCCCTGACACCAGTGGTGTTATGGATGCACCGATGACCGGCAACTACGAAATGTATCCAAAAGGTGGTACAACGATTCCTGAAATCATTGGTTTAGGTGATTGCAAAAAAGTATTGGCACTTGGTGAGCTTACCAGTATGGAACCGGCAATGGAGTTAAAACGCAAATGCGAAGTTGATTTTGACTGTTTACCACTTCCGATTGGGATTGAAGCAACCGATGCTTACGTAACTGCATTATCACATTTTGCGAAGACAGAAGTGCCATACGCCTTAGAAGAGGAACGTGGACAACTGGTTGATATTATGTTGGATTCCCATGCGTATTATGATAAGAAAACCGTCGCAATCTATGGTGACCCAGATACCGTTCTTGGTATTACAAGTTTTGTGCTTGAAATGGGCATGATTCCTAAGTACGTGCTTACTGGTACGCCAAATGAAAAGTTTACGAAGAAAGCCAATGCCTTATTTGAAAAATTTGGCGTAACGGATTGTAAAGCGAAAGCGTCGGGAGATTTATTTGAACTTCATCAATGGATAAAAAATGAACCAGTAGACTTATTGATTGGTAGTTCCTATGGAAAACAGATTGCAAAAGCGGAGGATATTCCATTTGTTCGCGCTGGTTTCCCAGTCCTTGACCGCTATGTTCATTCTTATATGCCGATTGTTGGTTATAAAGGAGCGATTCGTTTAGTTGAATTAATTAGTAATGCATTAATGGATCGCCAAGATCGCGATTGCGCAGATGAAGATATGGAACTTGTAATGTAAAAAAATGTGATGTACAATAAATAGAGAAAGCAAAATAGACTCTTGATACAAAGATGTATTTCATTTGTTCAAGGGTCTATTTTGCTTATTTTTGTATTTAAAGGAGGGCTAGCGATGGAAGCAAGGATACTTGAGGAGAGAAAGCAATCCATTATGGTGAAAGATTTTTGTTGTAGTGGGGATGGAAAAAGTATTACCTGTGAAAAAGAAAGTGTATCAGGTGCTGTTAGTCAACGTGCTTGTGTATATTGTGGTGCGCGCGTAGTGCTCAATCCGATTACGGATGCCTACCATATCGTTCATGGGCCAATTGGCTGTGCAAGTTATACTTGGGATATTCGTGGCAGCCTTTCTAGTGGCAGCGATTTATATCGCAATAGCTTTTCAACAGATTTAAGAGAAAGAGATGTTATTTTCGGTGGTGAAAAAAGATTGACCGCCGCCATTGATGAAATCGTAGCCAATCATTCACCTAAATTAATTTTTGTGTATGCGACCTGTATCGTGGGCGTTATTGGCGATGATATTGAAGCTGTCTGTAAGCAGGCAACAGAAAAATATAATATTTGCGTGGTTCCAGTCAAAGCACCAGGTTTTTCTGGTACCAAGACACTCGGTTATAAAATGGCTTGTGATGCTTTAATGCAAGTGATAAAGCCACATGCTAAACCAGAGCAACCTAAAAAGGGAATTAATATTTTAGGGGACTTTAACCTAGCTGGCGAAATGTGGATTATTAAAAATTATTTTAAGAAAATCGGGGTCGATGTTATTTCAACGATCACTGGTGATGCTTCTTACGATACCTTGATCAAAGCCTCTACAGCGGAGCTAAATATCGTGCAATGTGCAGGGTCGAGTACCTATTTGGCCAATCGCATGGAAGATGAACTGGCGATTCCTTTTTTAAAGGTAAGCTTTTTTGGCGTAGAGGATACGACCAATTCCTTAATGCGAGTTGCCTATGCCATTGGTGATGCAGAGGTCATTCGTAAAGCAGAGGCTTTTACGGAAGTAGAATCGGCAAAACTACAAGAATTTTTAACCAAATATCGCCGTAATCTCCTCGGTAAAAAAGCAGCAATCTATGTTGGCGGTGGCTTTAAAGCCATTTCGTTGATTCGTCAGTTTAATGAAATGGGAATCGAAACCGTTGTCGTTGGGACACAGACGGGTAAACAAGAAGATTATGCGGTCATTCAAAGTTTGGTGAATGAACATACCGTGATTTTAGATGATGCCAATCCAGCTGAACTGGAAACTTTCATGAAAGAAAAAGGTGCAGATATTTTGGTTGGCGGCGTCAAAGAACGGCCGCTTGCTTATAAACTAGGCATTGCTTTTTGCGATCACAATCATGAACGTAAACATGCCCTAGCTGGTTATGAAGGGGTAGTGAATTTTACCAAAGAGATTAATCTAACCATCAACAGTCCAGTTTGGCAGCTATTATAGTAAAGATGAAAAAAGAGGAGGCTGGTTTCAGTGGGAATAAATTTTACAAATTTGAATGTAAATCCTTGCAAAATGTGTACGCCGATGGGGTCGGTTACTGCGTTATATGGCATAAAAAAATGTATGTCGATTTTACATGGCTCACAAGGCTGTAGCACCTATATACGTCGCCATATGGCAACGCATTATAATGAACCAGTTGATATCGCTTCCTCCTCGCTAACGGAAGAAGGCACTGTATTTGGTGGTGCAAGCAATCTGATTAAGGGTTTAGAAAATCTAATTCGTTTATATAATCCAGAAGTTATCGGCGTATCTACCACTTGTTTGGCAGAAACCATCGGTGAGGACATCAAAGCGATCATTAAAAATTTTTATATGGCTAATCCTGACTGTAAGGTGAAAATCATTCCAGTTTCGACAGCTGGCTATGCTGGTACACAATATGAAGGTTTTTTTAAAGCCTTACAAGCAGTGGTAGCAAATGTAGAAATGACTACAGAAAAAAATAATAAAATCAATATCATTACGGGGCTGATTTCACCAGCAGATACGCGTTATCTAAAACAATTACTAGACGGCTTAGGTGTTTCCTACGTTTTATTGCCTGATTTAGCGGAAAATTTAGATGGCGTCCATGTTGATGTTTATAATAGATTGCCAAGTGAAGGAACCTCGCTAGAAGAAATTAGTCAAATGGCTGGAGCCAAATTTACGATAGAACTATCTACCTTTGTTAGCGATGATATTTCTCCAGCAAAATACCTAGAGGAGCATTATGGTGTCCCTTATAAAAGAATGGATCTGCCAGTAGGCTTGCAGGCGACCGATGCGTTTATTAAACAAATTGTAGAATTGGGTGGAGTTATTTCCCCAGAATTAACGAAGGAACGTGGTCGTTATCTTGATGCAATGGTAGATTCTCATAAATATAATGCGCTTGGTAGAGCAACGGTATTTGGTGAACCCGATTTCGTCAAAGCGATCATCAACCTGTGCTGTGAAAACGGTATCGTCCCAGTGGTGAGTGCAACAGGCGCTGCTTGCAGTAATTTTCAAGCAAAGATTGAAGCACCCATCAAGAAAGTTGCCGCTGGTCTATTTGTCGAAAACTATGCAATGGTTGACGATGCTGATTTTGAAACAATTGAACAATTAACCTTAGATTTAAAAGCAAATGTTATGATTGGTAATTCTGATGCCCGGAGAATTTCAGAGAAACATTCGATTGATCTTGTCCGTTGCGCGTTCCCAATCCATGATCGCGTGGGCGGGCAACGAATACAAATGATTGGTTATGCTGGTTCTTTGCAGTTACTCGATCGTATTTCGAATACACTGCTAGGCGCAAAAGAAAGTACTTTCCGTGAAGAACTCTACGAAAAATATTATACTGGCAGTGATAAAAAATCGCCACAGGCGATTCATGAGGTGACGAAGATGAATGCACAGGAAATTATTGCACAAAAAACGGCAACCCATCCCTGTTATAATTGCGGTGCGGGTCAATATGCGAGAATTCATTTACCAATTGCACCAAAATGTAATGTCCAATGTAATTATTGTGTTAGAAAATATGATTGTCCAAATGAAAGTCGTCCTGGTGTTACTACAGAAATTCTTGACCCAGAACAAGCATTCCAAAAATATGTTATCGTAAAAGAAAAAATGCCAAATTTAAAAGTGGTCGGCATTGCTGGGCCTGGGGATTCGTTGGCAAATTTTGAACAAACCAAAGAAACGTTAACACTCATTAAAGAATATGATCCCGAAGTAACGTTTTGCTTATCAACAAATGGTTTGATGTTGCCGCTTTACGCCCAAGATTTAATTGATTTAGGTGTTACTCATGTAACGGTTACCTTAAATGCCATCGATCCAAAAATCGGGGCGAAAATCTATAAATATGTAGATTATATGGGCGTTCGCTATACGGGAGAAAGTGGCGCAGGCATCTTGATTGGTAATCAATTGACCGGATTAAAATATCTGACGAGTCGTGGTATTATTTGTAAAGTAAACACGGTTATGTTAAAAGGTGTCAATGATGATCATATCGAAACTGTCGTGAAAAAAGTGAAAGAACTTGGATGTGAAATCACCAATATCATGCAGCTTATTCCAGTAGCTGGTAGTGCCTTTGAAGATATGCCGCTCGTGAATAACAAAGAAATTACGGCGATGCGTAAACAGTGCGAAGTACACATCAAGCAGATGTATCATTGCAAGCAATGTCGCGCTGACGCAATTGGTACACTAGGCAATGATGTTTCTATTGAATATCGTGGGTGTACAGCTCCTTCTAGTACGCAAGAGAAAACTTTAGAAGCAAAACGTTTTGCCGTGGCGACGAAAAGCGGCATGCTAGTCGATCAGCATTTCGGGCACGCCAGTGAATTTTATATTTATGAAAGCGATGGTAAAACGGCTAAATTTATTGAACGTCGGAATGTTGAAAAGTATTGTACAGGGGTGGAACACTGTGAGGATAAAGCCAGTAAGATTGACAATATTTTAACTGCGGTGAAAGATTGTCACAGTGTGCTGGCGTTGCGGATTGGTGATTCACCATCAAAACGATTACAAGATATGGGCATTGGTATCGTTGTTACGTATGATCGTATTGAAGATGCTGTGAAAAAGGCAGCCAATCAATAAGTTGATTTTAGTGAGGTGGGAGAAATGATATGTATCACAGATAATACGCTGGCTTGTCTTGATGCATACGAGGCAACGCCAAAAGAGCTGCATGAGTTATTAGAGTTATTATTAACTTTGCCGATTCGTTCGATTGAAATGTCGATCCAGGCTTATGAAAAGCTTATTTCCCTTGCACCACTGCCTGAATTTGAAAATTATTTGTTGAAAATAAATAATTTATGTGAATTGAAAAAATACCAAGGGTTTGCTGGTTATCTGTTTCCGGCATCTAGTTTTGGCAATGTTGGCAATGCTACCTATGAAATTAATTTTAAAAATGATCAAGATATCGGTTATAATGAAGAATGTATCCAAGGTTTACGGATGATTGGTTTTGCTGATCGTATCTGCACAGACGTTGCCAGTGAATTTAAACATATTTTATCGACAAAAATGAAATTTGAAATTTGTCCGCAAAATGATTTTTTCTGTGCCACTGCTTTGGCGGTAGAATGGTGCCGATTAGGGGGTAAAAAGCTGGTAGCTAGTTTTACTGGTATTGGTAATCAGGCGAGCTTAGAGGAAGTGCTGCTAGCTTTACACCTCGAAAAACAACAGGAGCTTACAGAGAATATCAGTTGTTTTGGACGGATGAAACAAGTATTCGAGCAGATTACTGGTAAAAAAATAGCAAAAAATAAAGCCATTATTGGCGAGGAAATTTTTTGCGTGGAAGCTGGTATTCATGTCGATGGCATTGTCAAAAACCCTAAAATTTATGAGCCTTATCCACCAGAACTCGTCGGTAGTAAACGGCGCGTGATCATGGGGAAACATTCTGGCAAGAGTGCTATTTTAGCTAAATTAAGTGAATTGCAAATTGCCAAGGCGAGTGTGGATGTAGAAAAATTATTGCTAGCTGTAAAGCAAAAAAGTGTAGAAAAACAACAGAGCTTAACTGATGAGGAATTTATTGAGCTGATCAAGGTGGTGTAGCAATGAAAGAGCCGCGTCATATTGTTGATACTACCTTGCGAGATGGCGAGCAAAGTCCCGGACTCGCTTTTCGCAAGCAGGATAAGTTAACCATTGCAAAGTTATTAGATGAAGCCAAGGTTTATCAAATTGAGGCGGGAATTCCGGCAATGGGCAACTTAGAAAAAGAAGCCATCTGTAGGGTAAAAGATAGCTGTAAACATTCGCTCATATCCACCTGGAATCGTATCAATAAAGCAGATATTCAGCATTCGTTTGATTGTCAGCCGGATCTGATTCATATTAGCGTTCCCGTATCAATGGCGCAGATTTATGAAAAACTGCGCAAAGATAAAACTTGGCTCAGAGAAAATATGATTGACTGTGTCCAGTTTGCCAGAGAAAAAGGCTATCCAGTAACCGTTGGCTTTGAAGATGCCTCAAGGGCGGAGCTGGAATTTATGGTAGAGCTGGCCAAAATCCTGAAACGTTATGAAGTTCGTTATATTCGCTTTGCTGATACCGTTGGGATTTTAACGCCTGCAAGTACAGAGCAAAAGATCAAAGCAATCATCGAGGATACGGGAATGGAGATTGAATTTCATGCCCATAATGATCTCGGCATGGCGGTGGCCAATTCGATTTCAGCGGCAAAAGCTGGCGCGAAATTTATTGATACAACCATTGCTGGAATTGGTGAACGTACTGGTAATTGTGATTTTATGCAATTTATTTACACGGCGAGTACCTTATATGATATTTCTACCGATTTTAGAGCCGCGCAAGCGCTGACAAAGCAAGTAGAAAAGATCGTGCGAAAATAAGAAGGAGTGAATCTCGATGAAAAAACAAAAGTTTATGATGGCGTTATATGCTTTATTCTTACTATTCACAGTATTGTTAGCTGGGTGTGGCAATGGTACTGAGAAAAAAGAAGCGGCGGCTCCCGCACCAGCCAAAGAAAAGGTAGAAATTTTTGTTTCGGCAGCTGCTAGTCTAACGGACGTAATGAAAGAAATCGCTGAAATGTATAACAAAGAAAATCCCAATGTGAAACTAACGTTTAGTTTTGGTGCTAGTGGAGCCTTGCAAACGGCAATTGAGCAAGGCGCACCGTCAGATATTTTTCTTTCCGCCGCGCAAAAGCAAATGGATGCGTTAGATAAAGGTGGATTACTTGCTGATGGCACGAAGAAAAACTTGCTGATTAACAAAGTGGTACTGATTACCCCAAAAGACAGTAAAGCTGGCATTGCAGATTTTAAAGATATCAACACCGATAAAGTAAAACGGATCGCACTTGGTGAACCAAAAGGTGTACCGGTTGGACAGTATTCGGAAGAAATCTTTAAATCATTGAACATTCTAGATGAAGCAAAAGCAAAAGCTGCGTACGGTTCTGATGTGCGCCAAGTGTTAACCTGGGTAGAATCTGGCGAAGTGGATTGTGGAATTGTTTATGCAACGGATGCTGCAACTTCCCAAAAAATTACGGTAGTTGCTGAAGCGCCAGAAGGCAGTCATAAACCAGTGATTTATCCAGAAGCAGTTTTGAAATCTAGTAAAAATATGGAACAGGCAAAAGCATTTTTAGACTATTTATCGAAACCAGAAGTGGGCAAAGTATTTGAAAAATATGGATTTAAATTGAACTAATGGATGTATCACCGTTTATTATATCCCTAAAAACGGCATTCCTCGCGACCTTGATTACTTTTTTTCTCGGCATTTATGCTGCCCACTGCGTCGTGAAGATGAAACGATTTCAAGGCGTGATGGATACGATTTTTACGCTACCAATGGTTTTACCACCAACAGTAGTAGGATTTTTTCTACTGTTGCTTTTTGGTAAAAACAGTTTCATTGGAAAAATTCTGCTTAGCTTCGATCTTACCTTTGTGTTTTCGTGGGAAGCAACGGTTGTATCGGCGGTCGTTGTTTCATTACCACTGATGTATCGGACGACTAGAGGATCATTCGAACAAATTGATAAGAATATTATTTATGCGGCAAGAACACTTGGTATATCGGAGACAAAAATATTTTGGCATGTGATATTGCCGAATGCTTGGTATGGTATAATAGGCGGTGTAATCCTATCTTTTACTAGAGCATTGGGCGAATTTGGGGCAACGATCATGGTCGCTGGAAATATCCCAGGGCGGACCCAGACGATGTCTACCGCCATTTATTCTGCGGTACAAGCAGGCGACAATGAAACCGCTTTTCAATGGGTGATCGTGGTCGTATTGATCTCTTTTGCCGTGATTATGCTCATGAATTATTGGACAAGTAACCAATTGAAACGAACGAGAAGACTGTCAAAGAAAAAGCGAGGTGCTGACAGTGGCGTTGTCTGTTGATATCAAAAAAAACTTAGGCGATTTTGATTTAAATATAAAATTTCGAGCAGATCAAGAAGTGCTTGCTTTGCTAGGTGCTTCCGGATGTGGGAAAAGCATGACCTTAAAATGTATCGCGGGGATTGAAACGCCAGATTGTGGGGTCATCAAACTCGATGATCATGTTTTATTCGACAGTGAGCGCAAGATTAATTTACCACCGCAAAAGCGGAAGGTGGGTTATCTTTTTCAAAACTATGCTTTGTTTCCAAATATGACCGTAGTGGAAAATATCGCTTTTGTCGTTCAAGGAACAAAACAAGAAAAGCGTAAAGTTGTAACAGAAAAAGTAAAAATGTTTTGTCTAGAAGGGTTAGAACATCTTTATCCTTTGCAATTATCGGGCGGGCAGCAACAGCGAGTTGCTTTCGCTCGTATCTTGGCATCAGAGACGAAACTACTGATGTTAGACGAACCATTTTCAGCCTTGGATAGTTATTTAAAGTGGCAAGTGGAGCAAGAATTAACGAGTTTATTAGAAAACTATAATCGCGCTACTTTATTTGTTTCGCATAATCGTGATGAAGTATACCGGATTTGCGATCGAATTGCGGTGATGTCCAACGGCAATATCGATACGATTCGGACAAAACATGATTTGTTTGAATCGCCAGAAACGCTGGCGGGAACAATACTTACTGGCTGTAAAAATATTTCGACGGCAAAAAAAATCAATGATCATATCGTATTTGCCGAAGAGTGGGGACTCCAGTTACAAGTCGATCGCCCAGTGCCTGACAATGTACAATATGTTGGCTTTCGGGCTCACTTTTTTTCATTTACTAAGCATGAAAAAAATGAATTTGAAGCTGAGATTGTAAAAGTAGTGGAGGATACATTTTCTTTTATCGTCATGATTCGGCCGAAAGGTTTGGATGTTACACCGCTTCGTTGGGAATTAGAAAAAGCACAGTGGCAGAGTCTTGATAAAACGAAACTTTTTTTAAGTATCCCTGAAGATAAAATTATATTAATGAAGAAATGAGGGGTAAACAAATGAAAATTAGTGCAAGAAATCAATTAAAAGGTACTGTGGTATCTATTCAAGAAGGTGCAGTCAATGCAATCGTTGGCATAAAAATTGCTAGCGGTGATATTGTAACTGCAACAGTATCGATGTCTTCTGTAAAAGAATTGGGATTAGAAGTTGGTAAAGAAGCGTATGCGATTATCAAAGCAACCTCGGTGATGGTTGGCGTAGAATAATTCCGAAACGCAAAAGAGCTAGAAAACGAACACATCGTTTTCTAGCTCTTTTTATATACCGCAGATTGATTTACAGGTGTTCATTATTATGCATAATAAAGGCAATTGTTAATATAATCTGCAAGTTCTTTTTGATTTTTTAGTTTTGGCTTTGGTGGAGTTTGTTCGTAAGCTGGTAAACGTTTTTTGATAAATTGTGTATCAATATTTCCAGTACAGAAACAAGTATCAGCTAAGATGCGTTTGTGAAGTGCAATCGTTGTCTTGACACCGTCAACTTTGAATTCATTTAAAGCTCGTTGCATGATTTTAATTGCATCACCGCGCGTACGCCCATGAGCAACAACTTTGGCCATAAGTGAATCGTAGTATGGTTCAATGGAAAGACCAGCGGAAACCCCGCTATCAACACGAATTCTTGGACCGCCTGGTTCATGATAGAAATCAATTAAGCCAGGGGAAGGCAAAAAGTTATTATCAGGGTCTTCCGCATTGATACGGCATTCAATTGCATGTCCGATGAATTGGATGTCATCTTGGCTTTTATTGAGTGGTTCACCAGAGGCGATTCTCAGCTGGCGACGAACTAAATCGATCCCCGTAATTGCTTCTGTAATCGCATGTTCCACTTGGATGCGTGGATTGATTTCCATAAAGAAGAATTCTCCTGTTTTTACATCCATCAAGAATTCTACGGTACCAACATTCGTATAGTGAATGCTTTTGCCTGCTTTAATCGCAAGAGCACCAAGGGTATTGCGCATATCATTGGTTAAGGCAGTAGAAGGCGCTTCTTCGAGAATTTTTTGATTGCGACGTTGAAGTGAGCATTCTCGTTCGCCAAGATGAATAATATTGCCATAGTTATCCGCCATAATTTGTATTTCGATATGGCGAGACTTTTCAATATAATGCTCAAAGTAAAACGAGGTTTTTGTTACATCAACGATTTGTAGTATGCTAGCGAGTTCTTCTTCATTATAAATGACGAACATTGATTTGCCGCCGCCGCCAGATACTGGTTTTATAATTACCGGATAGCCAATTTCTTTAGCAATCGCCGGTGCTTCTTCATTGTTTTTAAGAGGTTTACTCCCTTTTGTCATCGGTATACCAGCTGCGAGCATCGCTTCGCGGGCCACATCTTTATCGCCTACTTGACGGATTGTTTCCGCAAGTGGACCTACCCACACGAGACCAGCATTGGTAACTTTTTCGGCAAAATCAGCATTTTCAGATAAAAAACCATAACCAGGATGGATTGCTTCAGCTTTTGTTGCTTTTGCGGCTTCAATAATAGCATCCATATTTAAATAACTGTGTGTTGCATCCGCAGGACCGATATTATAGGATAGATCGGCTAATTGTACATGGATAGCTTTTTCATCAACATCTGAGTAAACTGCAACTGTTTCAATCCCCAATTCTTGACAAGCGCGGATGATACGTACAGCAATTTCACCACGATTTGCGATAAGAAGGCGTTTGAACATGTAAGTTACCTCCAAAATTATTTAAAAATTAATATAATATATTATGTTAAATTATATTATAATGTATTATATTATAATATATTAAGGAAAACAATATAGCTTGTGAATGTATACACAAGGTTAAATAAATTAAATTATTCTGATATTTATCGTTTTAAAATTAGGTATAATGATTATTTATGCTATAAAATTAAATTAAGGAGGCGCGTATGACAGAGAAAATCTTGGAGAAATTACAACTTTTACCTGATAAACCAGGTGTGTATATTATGAAAGATGAGCAAGGTAAGATTATCTATGTAGGAAAAGCGATTATTTTAAAAAATCGAGTTCGTTCCTATTTTCAAAGCAGTCGCAATCATTCAGCCAAAGTACAAGCGATGGTAGCACGGATTGATGATTTTGAATATATCATCACTGGTTCTGAAATTGAAGCGCTTATTTTAGAGTGTAATTTGATTAAGAAGCATCGTCCCAAATATAATATTAGCCTGCGTGATGACAAGACATATCCCTATGTAAAAGTAACAACCAATGAAGTTTTCCCTCGTGTTTTTGTCACGAGACGGGTGCAAAAAGATGGTGCGAGATATTTTGGTCCCTATACCAATGTTGGTGCGGTGCATGAAAGTATCAAATTATTAAGGAAACTTTTTCCCTTGCGCAGCTGTCGGCATTTAGACGCGAAACGTCCTTGCTTGGAGTATCATATTAAACGTTGTTTAGCCCCCTGTGCCGGAAAAATTGATGAAAAAGAATATGGTGCGATGATTAAAAGTGTTTGTCTTTTTCTTGAAGGTCGCAGTGAAGCCGTTGAAAAAGATTTAACGAAACGGATGGAAACTGCCGCAGAAAACTTTGAATTTGAGCGGGCGGCAAAATTACGTGATCAATTATTGGCGGTAAAAAAAGTAATGGAAAAGCAAAATATCGTAACTGGGTCAGGCGATCAAGATGCCATAGGCATGGCACGCTCCGAGTTTGGCGTATGTATGCAGGTGTTTTTCATTCGCAGTGGGAAAATGGTCGGACGCGACCATTTTCTGCTTACAGGTAGTGATGGTGAAAGTGATGAAGCGGTATTAACTGCATTTCTAAAGCAATACTATAATCAAACCACGTTCATTCCACGGGAAATTTTATTGCCAATCGATTTAACAGAGCAAGCCTTGCTGGCAGAGTGGCTCAGTGAAAAGAAAGAAGCAAAAGTTGCCGTAGAAACGCCAAAACGTGGAACCAAACGCGATATTGTAACGATGGCGATTGGCAATGCAAAAATTGTTCTCGAAGAACAACTCGCAAAATTAAAAACGGCAAATCAGCAAACCGAAGGTGCGGTAGTAGAATTGGGGCAATATCTTCAGTTAGGTAAGCCACCAAATCGCATGGAATGTTTTGATATTTCCCATATCCAAGGCTCAGAAACAGTTGCTTCGATGGTCGTGTTTGAAGGCGGGATACCAAAAAAAGATGCGTACCGTCGTTATAAAATTCAATCGGCAGAAGGAAAACCAGATGATTTTAAATCCATGCGCGAGGTTGTGGGACGCCGTTATGGGGAAGCTGCCGCCGATGATTTGCCGGATTTAATTATCATCGATGGTGGCAAGGGGCAACTCAGTTCAGCACTGGAGATTATTCGGGGCGCCGGGCATGATCAAGTGCCGGTTGTCGGCCTCGCCAAGCAGTTTGAATATATCTTTACCGAAGGTGAAAGCGAACCAGTGATTTTACCACGACATAGTCAAGCTTTATACCTGGTTCAACGCATTCGTGATGAAGCCCATCGTTTTGCGATTACCTATCATCGTAAGTTGCGTAGCAAACGTAATATGGTCTCCGTGCTTGATCATGTTGTTGGGGTTGGCCCTAAACGTCGCAAGGCACTTTGGGATCATTTTGGTACGCTAAATAAAATAAAAGCAGCCAGTGTAGAAGAAATGTCTGCCGTATCGGGGATGAATTTGCCCACAGCGCAAGCAGTTTACAATTTTTTTCAAACGAAAGATCAAATGTAGTTATTTTTTAGATAAATTTGTATTTTGTTCGTAAAAAAACTATAATAAAAGTATCTAGGTGATTTTTACTTAATAAGGTGGAACTGTTGATGAAAATAATTGATTTGCATACACATTCAAATATATCTGATGGTAGTTATACACCCAGTGAGGTTATTGAGTTAGCGCATGATGCTGGCATTAATGCCATTGCCTTAACTGATCATGACACGATAGCCGGGGTTAGTGAAGCACAAGCAAAAGCAAAAAAGTTAGGTGTTGAATTTTTACCTGGGATGGAAATGAGTGTGCAATATAAAAGTCGGAGACTGCACATTGTAGCGCTGGGCTTTGATCGTCATCATCCAGCCTTTCAAATGCTATATAAGAAAATTCGTCGAATCAAAGAATCAGGTGTAGCTGGGGCGGTAGAAAAAATTCGCGCTAAAGATATTGATGTTAGTATGGCGATGTTAGAAAAGAACTTTACGACGACTGATAACGTAGACCGTTATGCGATTATGCGTTATTTTGTTTCATTGAATATGTTTGATAATGTACAAAAAATCTGGGATAATTATATTAATCCAGCATTTATTGGTTTTGATGCCAATATTACTGCCGAAGAAGGTTTTGCAGCTATTAGAGCAGCTGGTGGCATAACATCTCTGGCACATTATCAAAAAAGACTTGGCTTAGGTGGGATGACTAGGTCTGAGCAAGAAGCGACCATCCAAGAATTAATGGCCTTAGGTTTAGATGGTATGGAAGGATATTATCCAAATTACAGTGAGGAAGATCAAGACTTTGCTACTTATCTCATTGATAAATATAAGATGTTACCAACAGGTGGGACAGATTTTCATGGGAAAAATCGTTCCAATGTAGTGCTCGGTACAGGTATAGATAACAATATGTCAGTACCCTATGAGTGGTATCAAAGTATCGCATATAAATGTAAATAAAGTTTAGGAGAAATTACAATGAAAAAAGGAAAATTAATTACGCAATACCAAGCAGTTTTTTCTATTAGTGATGATAAAACAAATAATATAACGTGGAAACTTGTTAATAGACCACATGATAGTATTAAAAATGAAATGCATAATCAAGATGGACAAGATCAAATATTTGCCACGAGTGATGAATATTTTGAAGTACATATCTTGCAAGGTGATAAGGTTATTGGTAAAGTGGAAGCTATTATGTGTCAGCACATTGAATATTATACAAC
>JARBTT010000213.1 GCA_029240055.1 Anaerosinus sp. | reverse complement strand
GCAGTTTATCAAAGATTTTGAGGCAGTAGCAACACCAGAAATTGTGAAGGAAGTAGATCCGGTAGAAGATGCGGCACACACTATGCACCATACCGGCGGTACCATTTACCAATTAATTGCGCCTTTCACCAAAGAAAACAAACCCGTTTCATTTAAATTTGAGCTCAAACAACGTGAAAAGACAGATGATCCAACAGAGAAGATCGATGATTTTTATTATGTAGGGATGGAGGAATAAGAAATGACAAAATATAATAACTCAACCTCACACCGTGGTCATAATGCCCGCACACCGGGGGCTGCCGGCAACGGATTAAGAGAGCATGAAGTTGCACAAACAATTCACGAAAAATTTATCAAAGTGACTAAGGCGGTTGACTGTACGGATGATGCTGGGACTACTGCGAATGCTAACCTTGTTAATATCGTCGATCGAATGAATCGAGTTGGCAAGAGTTATCATGTAAGCCACCACTTAAATGCATTCAACGGACAAGCGAACGGATTTGAAGTTTGGTACTTCGCTGGAAACGAAACAGCTCGAAAACTAGCGCAAGCGATCTGCGATGAAGTTTGTAAAGTAACTGGATGGGTAAACAGAGGGGCGAAAGCTACCACGTCACTTTATGTGATCCGAGCATCGGTTGGTACTGCGGTGCTGATTGAATGGGGCTTTATTGATAACAAGCGTGACATGGATATTTTGAGTGAAAAAATGGTTGATGCAGTTAACGCAGCATTGAAGGTCATGGGATACTCAACTGCTGGAGGCGGATCAAGTAATGGGGGAGGTAGCGCAGTAGAAAAACCTACACCACAGCCAACTCCTAGCCCTACACCAAAACCAACACCGACGCCAGCCCAGCCAGAAAAGCTTGCTGAGGATGGATCGCTCGGACCGTTGACAGCTAGACGCTGGCAGGTAGTGACAAAAATGCAGATTCAAGACGGACGTATCAGTCATCAATGGCGACAAGCTCAGAATCAAAACATCCATGCGGCTGTTTTCGATACCACATTGATCGGATCGAACCTTATTCGAGATGTCCAACGGAAACTTGCTGCAAGAGGATTATACACTGGGAAAATCGATGGATTGTGTGGAGAACAAACGATTCGGGCGATGCAGCGTGCTAAAGGCACCACTGTCGACGGATTTATCAGTGCGCCGCAAAGCCAGTTAGTGATGGCAATTCAGCGTGATCTAAATGCTGGACGTTCCCCGTTTTAACTCGAAAAATATTAAACCCGCCTTAATTTAGTAGGCGGGGGTACATAATTTTGCAAATAATATAAAATAAGTTCCGTATTTAATTAAATATTAATCGTTTTATCAGAAAAAGCTTGTAAACCGTTTGTTTTTAAAGTAGGGTTATTATGCAACATGCATTAATTATAGAAGAGTACTAGAGCAGAAAAACTTGGGGAAGTTATCTTGGGGAAGCCTTTAGACTATGCTTCTAGTACTCTTCGCTTTTTATCTTAACATTATTCAATAGCCATGGATATAATTGTTTAGAATATCGTCCATGTTATTTTTTTACTAATTTATACTACGGGATTTTAAATTTCAAGCCCTCTTACTCAGAATCGAGTAGGAGGGCTTTTTTGTTGATTAAAATTTTGGTCTTGCTTGTGGGGCACCATATCTTTTGTCTTCTTGTCTCAACTGTCTTTCATGATCTCTTTCCCCAATATTAAGTAATTTTAACCACACAGGAATCATCACGCCTTCGTGTTCATCTAAATCCAGATATTTCCCTATTGCAACACTTGAAATTGCTAATTGTAAAGGATTTTCCAAGTCTTGGGCTTTGAAAGCTTGATAAGTTTTGTATAGTTCCTGATAAAAAGACAGTTGTCTTTCCTCTAAACTGTATTTTGAATGTCTTTGACCGACAACTATATCGTTTATTGTGACACCCAATCCATCTGCTAATCGAGAAAGACTTCCAAGTGTTGGATCATTTTGAGCCGTGCCCCAGCGTTTTATTTGTCCCGGACTAAAATCAAGCTTTCTTTCCATTGAACTAAGGCTTTCTCCTCTTTGTCGGCATAAAACCGAAACTTTATCTAGCGAAACTTGTACCATCGGGAACCTCCTATACATTTAGTTTCTTTAATTGTAACAAAAGATGAATCTGCTTACATTAGGTAAAAGAAGCTTTCTGAGCTATTTTTCATAAGGGGATATATAAAAGGAGAGCGAATGTTTTTCCAGAACTAAACTTACATAAAATTCGATACAAGCTAGACCAAACAGACATTCTTGCGATTCTGAGATGCTGTCCGGAAACTCGTTGATAAAAGTTTCAAGGTCGATGTACTTTTGTTCATACTGGGTTATGATATTTATTTTGATCAGTCCCTTCGTTCGAAATCCCATCCATTCCACCGGCATGACCACCAACCAATTTACTCCTAGCAATCGCTCGAGCACCTTGCATTTTACTATTGGCATGTACGATAGCGGTAAATCCATATTTATCACGTATTTTGTCTATAATCCGATCTAACTTTAGTTGCCTGACTTGGTCTTCTGCATCTGCAAATAGATCGAGTTGAACATTAGATGTATAGATAAGCTTAGAGTACGTAATTCCAACGTGCCGAACAACTTGACCTTTATAAAATTTCCGAAATAAGAAAAGGCAATGTTCCACTAACTTTTTCGAGTTGTCTGTTGGTGGAATTGTCATTTGGCGTGAGAAACCATTTTGTGTTTCTCCATAGGCTACCCCTATGTACACGTGAATACAAGAAGTTTGACATTGATGTTTTCGAATTCGAGCAGCTACTTGTTCGGCCATCTCTTTGATAACAATTTCAATTTCGTTTTGCAAATAGTAGTTTCTGTTAAGCACCTGACTATTACCATAACTTTTATCCCTAGTTCTTGGGGCCGGCTCGGAAATAATTGTACGGTCGATTCCGTTTGCATGGTGGTATAGCTGTTCACCGATAATCCCCATTCGGCTTCTTAAAAGGTCGGGATTAGCTTGAGCAAGCTGTTTGATGGTTTCTATTCCCATCCGCTCTAAATGTTTTTTAGTGCGAGACCCTATTCCCCAGAATTCAGTAATAGGCGAAATGTTCCAAACTTTAGACTCAACATCTGAATACGTCCATTCAGCAATCAGGGATCTATTGTGCTTTGACTCATTGTCTAAGGCTAGTTTCGCCAGCAATGGATTATCACCGATACCGATAGTCACATAAAGTCTTGTGGTTTCATAAATGTCTTTTTGAATCATTTCCGCTAAACGGAGCCGTTTTTCGCTTCGAGACAAGTTTTTATCAGGAACAAAGAGGTCTAAAGATTTTGTTGCATCAATCATGGATTCATCAATAGAGTATATAAGTAGATCTTCATCAGCAACATACTTTCGGAAAACATTATTTACCTTCGTATTTTCTTTGATATATAAGTTCATTCTTGGAGCGACCTTAATTAATTGAGGATGATTTGGCATATTATCATTCCTTGTTACATTGGAGATCCCTAACACTTTTTTTGCCATAGGGGAAGCTGCAAGCACTAACCCATTACCAGTGTTGTCAGACTGAGACATGACTACTAGCATAGCTTTCAATGGGTTCAAGCCACGCTTCACGCACTCAACAGAAGCATAAAAACTTTTTACATCGATAAAAAGAATGTCACGCTTTGGTTCTAACTCATAACGAAAACGTACCATTTTTATTCACTCCTCAGATGAATTATACGAACGTTTGTTCTTATTGTAAAGCGAACAGAATATTTAACTATGGAAAAAATTAAAAAATCTATGTATGCATGCCCGCATTTTTGAATTCCTTTGACTACCCTTTAGTTGCGTTTTATTGCGAATGTTTGCGCTATTTTGTGTCATTGCGATAACGAAAAACCTTAACGTTGCGAGATTTTGCGATTGATTGCAAGTAATATTGTTATTTTTGTTGTAAAATTAATGTTAAAAAATAATTTAAGGTTCTTTTTTTAATGATTGGTATGTATAATAAGAACATACAGTAAGAAAGTGTATGCTGAAAAGA
>JARBTT010000212.1 GCA_029240055.1 Anaerosinus sp. | reverse complement strand
CCACTGAAAAAGGCTTAGTTTTATAAACCTAACAAAAAAGGAACAGAAGGTGTGGCGAAATTGTCACATCTTTTGTTCCTTTTTTACTTTTATTTGGAAAAACAAGAGTGATTTTCTTATTTTTCTTTCATCAGGGTCATAATTCTTTTCATATTAACCGCAAATATTGTGGTTGCCCCTTGTAAGCGCATACCAACAAGACCTGAGCCTGATGCAATATCATACCCATGTCTATGCTTTAGTTCGCTGTTTTTAGCTTCTATTTTATAGCGTTCCTTAGCTTTTTCTTTAAAGTACTCACTTTCTTGGAATGCAGCTTGCGCTTCATGCATGTGGTGCTTTATGGTAACAGAATAAGATTTAGTTTTTGCTCCTTCTTTGTAGCAACCTTCCTTAGAAGGACAATTTTTACACTTTTCCACATCGAAAAAATAGGATTCTACAGTTCCGGTGCCATCCGCCGCATGTTTCTTGGGTCTGGTACTTGTCTTTTTGAAGCTCATGTGCCCAGCCTGGCAAACATACATCTGGGCATCTTTATTAAATTCAAACGTATTGGAATTCGTGCGATTTGACTGTTGGTGTGTTACTGTTTTACTCAGTTTAGATATCAAGTTAATGTTGTTTTCTTGTGCATAGCCAATGTTTTCTCTCTCTGAATAAGCCGCATCACCAATAATATCGCTGACTTCAATTCCCGATTGTTCACTTTTTTCCACTAACTCCTGAAGTTGTTTGCCATCATTCTTTTCGCCGGATGTAACCACAGCAGCTGTTATAATCCGTTCTTCAGTCATTGCCATGTGCGTTTTATATCCGAAAAATGAAGTGTCTGCTGTTTTATGACCAACTTTAGCATCAGAATCCTTTGACAATAAGTCTAATTCTTCAAGATCATCCTCAACTAGCTCTTTAAGCATATTTAGTTTTTCTTTCACAGCTGGATAGCGAAAAATGGTTTCTCTATTTTCTATAACATTCATTAGTTTTTGGCAATACTCCAGCTCGTCCTCAAGAAGCCCATTATTAACCTTGGGAGGAAATTGATCCTTCATTTTTTCATCTATAGCATAGACCGCTTTGCGCAGCCTCTTTGAATATTCTATCAGATTTTCTCGTGGCGTTTTTTGATTATATCTCGCCTTTGAATGGGTGGAGTCTACAATAATGCAATTGCTTTTTATTACACCTTGCTCCAGAGCTATTTCCACTGATTTATTAATCAACAAATCAAGCAGGTTTGAATCTTTTAGCCGTAGTTTTCTAAATTTAGTCAGTGTGCTCGGATCAATGACTTCCTCTTCGGGGGTCATATCTAAAAAATATTTAAATGACATATCATATTTTGATCGTTCCACTACATCAACATCCGAAATATCAAAAATGTTTTTTAACAAGAGATACTTAAATAACCGTACAGGATCAATCGCTCTTCGTCCATTATTTTGACAATAAACATTGATCAACTCATCGTAGATAAAACTAAAATCTACTAATTGATTCATCTGTCGCAATAGGTTATCCTTTGGTATGATCAGATCGTATATGCCCATATATGGACTTAAAGCCAAGCTTGTTTGCTTTTTTATCATTTCAATCACCTACTTACGTTATTATTTTAATTGTATCAAAAAAGAGCTGAAATTACTTTTATTTTCGTAATTTCAGCTCTTTAAAATTTTAAATTCTCAGATTACCACTTTTTCAGTGACCTCGTGCGTTAGCACTTTCTTTTATTTTGTAAAATTTTATGGATTTTTATTGAAAAATATTTAATATATTTTATAATAAAATTAGTGAGTTTTATTATAAAATATGGTGAATTGGTTTACGGTGAAGACAAATATAAACGTTTAGTTGGAAAGTAATGAGATAATTTAGAAAGTATAGGTGATCAGATGAGTGAAATATTGCTGAATTATACACGGGCGGGAAAGATAGAAAGTGTTCATCGGGGGGATATCGTTGCTGTAGATAATAAAGGGAAGATTGTTGATTGTGTTGGTGAAGCATATAAAAAAATGTTTTGGCGTTCAGCAGCAAAACCATTTCAAGCATTACCATTTGTTGAAAAAGGCGGTTTGGAAAAATATGGAATAACACAAAAAGAATTGGCATTACTCGTATCTTCCCACAGCGGTGAGCCAATGCATGTTGACTTAGTGAAGAGTGTACTTGGCAAAATCAATTTAGATGTGAGTGTCCTTGATTGTGGTCCTAGCAGACCAATGAGTAGTAAAGCAGCAAAGGTGTTAACGGAGAACAAACAGAAACCAGAAGCTGTACATAATGCTTGTTCTGGTAAGCACTCTGGTATGCTTGCACTCTGTCAAATGCTTGGAATTCCTATTGAGGGGTATACGAAACCAGATCATGAAGTGCAGAGGCAAATGCATCAATCTGTGGCGCATAGCGCAAACATAAGTCCAGATGAACTTGAAATCGGTATCGATGGCTGTGGTGTTCCCGTATTTTATTTACCGCTTTATCATATGTCGCTTGCTTATGCAAGACTGTCTAACCCCGAGTCTGGTAATTGGGGATGCTATGAAACAGCAGCAACGACCATTCGTGATGCGATGATCGCTTATCCAGAGATACTTGGTGGAACTGGTAGAATTGATACGATTGTAGCTAATATAACGAAGGGGCGCATCATTGCCAAAATTGGTGCAGAGGCAGTATATTGCTTGGCCTCGGTTGCTGATGGTGTTGGTATTACATTTAAAATTGAAGATGGTAGCTATAGAGCGATTAATCCAACTGTCATTGGGGTATTAAAACGCTTGGATTTAATTAGTAAATCAGAATATGATCAGCTTGTTGAAAAATTTCCGCCAATTCTAAAAAATCATCGTGGTGATGTGATCGGTACAATTGAAACAATGTTTTAATTGGAACTAGACTGTTATCCATCTAGGAGCATTTTAGTCTATGCAAGGAAGTCACAAGCTATAGTACCTGATGAAAGGCCTTGTGTCCTTAAATCTTGTTAGTTTTATTTTACTAGATTTTGAGACAAGATTTCAATCCGATTTGGCGCTAAATAGTAATGAGGTTCATGTGCTAGAGGAAAATAGGTGTGTTATTGTACCGAGTAGTTCAATTGTAATATTACAAAGCTAGGAAGGAACTCTAATGTGGATATAATAAGGGGAATAGAAGCTCGTAGAAGTGTAAGAAAGTTTCAGGATAAAGTAATACCGAAAGATATAATAGAAAGAATATTAGAGCTATCAACTAAAGCTCCTTCAGGGAAAAACCGCCAACCATGGAAATTTGTTATTTTGCAAAATAACAAAAAAGATGAATTAGTAAATCTAATGAGAAAGATTGCTAGTGCTTATAAAAAACAAAATACCAATATTGGGAGTTACGAGTTGACTATCAATTCAATCAATGAAGCATCAGTATTAATTTTAGTATTTAACCCGTATTCCAAAATTGAAGAAGATTATAATTATTACAGATTAATTACCGATACTCAATCTATAGGTGCAGCTATACAAACGATAGCTTTAGTTGCACCAAATTTTGGATTAGGAACCCTTTGGATTTGTGATATTTTTTATTGCCATAATGAAATAATGACTTGGTTAGAGTGTGAAGACGAACTTGTAGCAGCAGTGGCAATAGGTTATCCAAATGAATATCCACATTCACGACCACGCAAGTTACTACATGAAGTTACAGAATGGATATATTAAGAATTAGTATTGCGTTTTAGATTAAAGATGGTAGCTATAGAGTGATCAATCCAACCGTCATTGAGGTATTAAAACGCTTGGATTTAATTAGTAAATCAGAATATGAGCAGCTTGTTGAAAAATTTTCGCCAATTCTAAAAAATCATCGTGGCGATGTGATTGGCACAATTGAAACGATGTTTTAGTACAACGAAAAGATACACATAGAAAAAAATACCTCGTAAGTGAAACCTATTTATATAGGACCACTCACGAGGTATTTTCATGTGTGTATATTTTTATTGAGGAGTAAGTTAATTGTTAGGATCCATTTTGTTCATATTGCCGTTTGTT
>JARBTT010000037.1 GCA_029240055.1 Anaerosinus sp. | reverse complement strand
TACCGTATGCGTTAGTGCACCACTTGATATGATATCAACCCCAAGACTAGCTAGCTCTGCCATTCTCTCTAAAACTACATTGCCAGAAACTTCGATTAAAGCTTTACCTTGAATTATTTCGACAGCCTGCTTAATCATAGTTGAATTCATGTTATCTAACATAATAATATCAGCACCGGCTTCCAAAGCTTCTTGCACTTGGGATAAATTTTCTACTTCCACCTCAATTTTTCTAAAGTAAGAAACATTGCTATGTACACGCTCTACTGCTAGGCGAATGCCACCAGCAGCCTTAATGTGGTTATCTTTGATTAATACCATTGCATCTAAACCATAACGATGATTATTCCCGCCCCCAACTTTCACAGCATATTTTTCTAACATGCGTAACCCAGGGGTAGTTTTGCGTGTATCAACGATTGTAGCTGAACACTCCGTAAGAGCCTCTACATATCGACTCGTTTGCGTGGCGATTCCCGACATTCGCTGCAAAAGATTTAGTGCCACTCGTTCACCCGACAATAATGCTCTGGTAGGGCCTTCAATTGTTGCAAATTTGTTCCCTTGTTGAATCAAATTGCCATCTTTATACTGAATTCTTATTTTGACACGCTCATCCAATAAAGCAAATGTGCGAGTAAATACTTCGATTCCTGCTAAGATAAAATTTTCTTTAGCAATAAGATACCCTTGAGATACATGATCATCAGCAAAAATAGCTTCACTTGTAATATCCCCAACTCCAATATCCTCTACTAAAGACCTGCGTAATAAATCATCTAATATTAAATTATTCATTGTAACGCAGCTCTCCTTCCCCATTGCTGTACAGTATGTTTATTAAAATCAACATCATTTCTTGCTAAATAGTCCGCGCGATAATGGGTTCCTCTGCTTTCACGCCTAAATAATGCTGCCTCCAATAATAACTCTGCCAGCTGGCAGGCATTGCAAGCTTGATAACCTTGAACAGATTCCATAGAATTTTTTTCATCTTCAATCTCACATTTTAGTGTCTCAAGTAAAGAACTTAACTCTTCACCTTTACGAAGCACACCGG
This sequence comes from Anaerosinus sp., assembly GCA_029240055.1. Taxonomy (GTDB): domain Bacteria; phylum Bacillota; class Negativicutes; order JARBTT01; family JARBTT01; genus JARBTT01. The sequence continues at coordinate 15,761 of JARBTT010000037.1, read as the reverse complement.
CTACCCTAGCCAAATCCTGACCCAACTTTTTAATATCAGTAGAATACCAGACTCTTTCTCCCTCCATATCAATTACTGCAACAAGATCAGTTTTATGAAATTCCGTATTAATTGCATGAGCTACCCTACGACCAAAGACTACTCCTTCTGATAAAGAATTGCTGGCAAGACGATTGGCACCATGCACTCCTGTTGAAGCAGCTTCGCCGCACGCATATAAATGAAGCAGCGTACTCTTTCCTAAAAGATCGGTTAAAATACCGCCAATCGTATAATGTGCCGCAGGAGCGATCGGTATCAGATCACGTTCCATATGATAACCATTTTGAACTAGTTCAGAATATACTTGTCTAAATCGATCAGCTAAATACTTTCCACCCATATGTCTAGCATCCAGATAAACTACGTCTGTATTATTTAATTTCATTTCATTAACGATACCTCGAGCAACTTCATCACGAGGAGCAAGTTCGCCACTTGGATGATAATCAAGCATAAACCTTTTGCCAGCATCATTCAGTAAATATGCACCTTCTCCCCGCAATGCTTCGGTCAGCAAAAACACTTTTCCTGCATTGGTGGTAAAGGCAGTAGGATGAAACTGAACAAATTCCATATCTGCGATAACGGCACCAGCCCGATATGCCGCAGCAATACCATCACCATTTGCTGTCATGGTATTGGTTGACCGAGCAAATAAACCACTGTAACCACCTGTTGCAATTACAACCTCACTGGCATGAAGTACCATAAGTTCACCAGAATTTTCAACAATGCAACCATTACATTGTTGGTCTTTAGTTAAAATATCTACTAAAAAACAATGGTGAAATAAATCTATATTTGATCTTTCTGCTACCTTTGCTGCCATAGATTCAGCTATATGCCGCCCAGTATAATCGTAGTAATGAACGATACGATTCTCAGAATGTCCCGCTTCGCGTGACAGGCATATTCCATTTTCATCATGATTAAAGTTTGTCCCAAGCGATTCTAAAAACTCTAACGCTTTGGCCCCCTCTCTAATCAGCACCTCTACTGCTGGCTGGCGACATAAACCTCTGCCAACATGTAATGTATCCGCTATATGTTTTTCAGGACTATCATTAGCCCCAATGGAAATAGCCATACCGCCTTGTGCTTTATAGGTACTGCTTTCATCAATTTCTTCTTTACTCATAAGGGCAACTTTTAATTTAGGATTTAAAGATAAGGCTACGCTCATTCCAGCAATGCCAGCCCCAACAATAACAACGTCATAAGTTTTTGATGCTAATCCATTTAGCTGAACTTTAGGTGAAACGATATAACTACGTTTTTTCATCATCCTATCTCCAACATCCTTTGCAATGTATTTCGTGCCTTTAAAGCAATGTCTTCTGCAACATTAATTTCATATTTATGATCACGTAAAGCTTCATATACACTTTGAACTCTTGTCTTCTTCATATTAGGGCACACCAAGCCAGGATGCATTAAATAAAATTTTTTATTCGGTAAAGATGCTTTTAAGGTAGAAACAACTCCTATTTCCGTACCAATAATAAAGCTCTTTGCATCTGATTGCTCAGCATGCCGAATAATGTCAGATGTACTACCAACAAAATCCCCCAACTTTACAACCTCAGGACTACACTCGGGATGAATTAATAACTCAGCGTCAGGATGCAACTGACGAATTTTTTTTACCTCTTCCGGTTTTACTTTAGCATGTGTGATGCAATGACCTTTCCAAAGTATTAACTGTTTATCGGGTATCTTTTTGGCAATATAATCACCTAAATGTTCATCTGGAACAAAAATTACCTTCTCACTGTCCAAAGAAACAACAATGTTTACCGCATTGGATGAAGTGCAACAAATATCACTCTCTGACTTTACCTCTGCCGAAGAATTCACATAACACACAACTGGCACCCCAGGGTGTTCCAGCTTCAATTTACGCAATCCATCCGCTGTAACCATATCAGCCATGGGACAGCCCGCATCTTTTTCCGGCAATAAAACAACTTTTTCTGGAGATAAAAGTTTAGCTGTTTCTGCCATAAAGTGAACTCCGCAAAAGACAATAACATCATGCTTCGTCGTAGCGGCAATCTTACTTAAATAAAAAGAATCCCCTATGAAATCAGAAACTTCTTGCACTTCCTCTAACTGATAGTTGTGAGCTAAGATTACCGCATTAGCTTCTTTTTTCAGTCGCTGTATCTCCGCTTTTAAATTTAGCATTACCTTTCCTCCATCTCTTTTAGCTATATTTTTTATTCAGTTCAATCCAAATGCAGCTTGTTAGCCATAATATTTTCATACTCATTGTAATTCATCACCTTTTTGTATGTCAATACATCTGACAAGACACATTTACTAGTAAGTACTTTCTTTTCATTATCTATTCAACTTGTATATTATTTTAACAATAACAAGTAATCGTTATATAATCCCCTATTTTTGTAGAAAATACTACACATGAAAACATGCATCAACCCTATCCAAATGCATTTACTATGTCAAAAAATCAGGTGATTCATGTATTCTGATCAAACAGTTTTACCGATGGCAATAATACTAAATAAAAAACTAAAAATGATTCTAGTTTATAAAAAATGAGCTGACTAGTAATTTGACTAGTCAGCTCGCTTTTTACATGTAAAATAGACAACTATTGACTTTCTTTTGTCTCACACGTAGATTATTTCTTTTTTTCAATAGGGAACCAAACTTCCGAGCGATATGACGCAGAGTTCGTATCTCCATCTGGATATACTTCAATATCAGGTGCATTCGCATATTCATAGCCCGACGTTGGCAGCCATTCAGTCGCAATTCGCTTCTGCAGTTCTTGAATAGCAGTTGGCATCGCACCTATACACTCAAAGATCGCCCAAGTTGTCGCAGGCACTTCATAGACGGACATTTCAGTTGGCGCTGGTTTATCTGTTGCAACAGCAATATAATAATCAAAATCTTTACCATCCATGCAGGCACTCACACCTAGTATCCCTGCTGGTTGTTTGTTCATTAGTGAACATAACTTAGGCATTGCACCACTTTTGATTGTTTGCTGCCAAAATACCGGCACTTTCGCGAAACTTTCCTCCATATTCATTGGCAAATGCGTTTTTACACCAACAATTTTAAACGCTCCTTTTGTCTCAATTTTATAATTCATTTCTATATCTCCCTTAATTGAAATTTTAAAGCTGATGCGTGGAAATGCTTTGAGCGATACTCCTTTTGAACGTGCCGCCGATGGTGATATGCCATGGACATTTTGAAAAGCACGATTAAAAGATGTTGGTGATTGATAGCCATGTTTTAATGCAACATCGATCACTTTCACATCACTGCTCTGTAACTCAAAAGCAGCAGCCGTCATATGGCGGCGACGGATATATTCTGATAAGGTCATTCCGGCAATATACGAAAACATCCGCTGAAAGTGAAAGGTAGAACAACAAGCAATCTGCGCGGCTCGTTCATACTCAATGGTATCATCCAAATGTTTTTCAATATAATCGACCGCTTGATTAAGTCGATCTAACCATTCCATAGCATCACTTCCTTATCCTTAAGAATATCATTTGACAAGGTATCCTTCCTCTCATCTGATGCACAAAAATGCAAGCTACCATGAGTAGATAAAAATCCCTTTTATCTCTGTGCCTAGCGACACTATATAGGCTTTCTAAATGTGATGCAGTAGAACAAGCCATCATTTACAATATTGACTGAAATATCTTCCATCGTCGACGGCACTAGCTCTAGCGGGATAATTGCTTCATTCTTATCTTGGTAATATGCCTTGGAAAATGGATTTTTTTGATAAATTTCGCTTATACATTTTTCTGTTTCATCAACAATCATAATCTTAGTCCCAGGCTTTGCCACCCTGATCATTTCATAAATAGCATTTTGCTTGTCATTAAAATAATTGATTCCTCCTATGTGAAACACAACATCAAACGTATTATCTTGAAATGGTAGCTTTTCTGCTTGGCAACGAAATAAATAGGCAGGTATTTTCCACTTGTTTAAATGTTTCACTGCCATTTTTAGCATTCCTTTTGAAATATCAATCCCATAAAAATAACTATTATGGTTTAAATAAGGAAGATTATCACCTGTTCCTATGGATACCTCTAGTACTTTATCACCATTGTTAATTTCCAGTTCTTTTAAATATTCACTGCGCGCTTTATATTCATTACCAAACTTAAAAAAGAAATAAATTCTATTGGCAAGATTATAAATCCAAGCAATTTTGTCATATAAGCTACTGTATTTTTTATTATTCCCGATAATTTCTTCATCGTTTACAAATGAATAATACTCATTTGCACAAAAATATTGCCTGCCATTGCTCGGATTAATTAATATTCCATTCCTCAATTCCAACCTATCTTGCGTATACGGATCTTGCAATAAATCTAACATTTCATCGTTCACTGGAATACTCCCTCCTCAAGTCAGGAATCTGCTATAAATTTTGATACTAGACTACTTCACCTTTTTCATCGTCCATTCTCTTGTAAATTTCACCGAAAACAAGAAAGTTCCTGCCAAATTAATACAATATAATATAATTAAATCATTCTTCAAAAAACAAAATCAAACTCTCCCTTTATCCTTTTTGCTCACCATCAAACTTAGAATTAACTATTAAATAAGCAGGTAATTTAAACTTCTCATAGAACAATACAAAGTATTAATTTATAACAATTATTCTCATCGTGCTTTCATTTACCCATAGCATTTGATAAAACCCGACTGACCAATGCCTATAAGGTACAATAAGAAATTAATAATAATGAGGTGATATTGTGGAAAAAGAAGAATTAAACCAATTAGTTTTAGATAAGCTCACAAAAGTCTGTCTATGTAAAGGCATTAGCCGCGCTACTATGAAAAAAGCAATAATAGGAGGCGCCGATACCCTAGAAAAAGTACAAAAAGCTACTGGAGCAGGCTCCGGTTCCTGCCACGGAAACCGATGCACACCCAAAATTGAAGAATTGCTTAGAGCCGCTAAAGAGAACCAAATGAAACTAGAATAATTTAACATCTACATATAAACAAAAAATTCCTGCCAATTAATGCAAATTGGTCAGGAATTTTTTTAACTTTTTTTAACTGTTAAACGTTTTGAAACCAACTTTAATACTATTTCTACTTCATTTACAAAATGTTGCTTTAATGAATATGGAGTCATTGGCAGGCATGATACCCCATATTAAAAATTATTATTCATCTGATGTAGTACCAATCTTTAGCAACTGGCTTCTAAATATAACATCTTTTTCATTTAAATCTGGAAACTTATCTTCAATCTCGTCTAAAATACGTCCTAAATCGGAAAAAATCGCGCCTACTTCTGGCACAGGGAACTGAGTCTCTTTCTGTATGGAAATAAAATATCGTGAAAAATTACCCCGTGTTTCTCTGACTGCCATAACGAGTGCCTCACGTAGCGAAGCCTTATTTTCATCTTCAATGTATCGAGTAAAAACAGATAAACAAATCTCAACATCATAAATCACCTGCTGGAATTGTTTCCATTCAAATTGTGTTTCGGATAAATCAAGTAAACTGCGGGCAATGCCCCGCACTTGAAGACTGATATGTTCCAACCGATTGATAATCAAGGAAACTTTCACCATCTTTTCGCGTTCAGCACGGCGAAATGGTGTATACCGAAAACTTTGAGCGATTTGAATAATATTTACTTGTTCTTCACGAATATGCTGTACATATTTCCGTGCTTCATATAAGCCAGACGATAAATCATCGCTTTGCTCAGCCTGATGCAAGATTTCCAATATGTTTTTCAATTGCCCAATTGCCTGTATCACTGTTTGTTTTGCACGCATACTCGACTCAGTTGGGCTCAGCATAATATTCAGTAATACAGCAACGCAAGCACCAATAATCGTTTCTCCTATTCGCCCGACCATATACCCTTGGCTTCGCCCATATTCCAAGACCAAGAGTGTACTTACGCCAATCTGAGAAATAATCTGCGGATGCAATCGGAAAACTCTCCCCACCGCAATACCTACCCCGATGGTAAAGAAAATACTCCAAGCATTTACTTCAAAATAAGAACCTGAAAAGCCCCCTATAGTTACACCAAAAACAACCCCCAACACCCGATACACACCTTTTTCTACCGAATCGGCAATTGTCACTTGTGTTGTTAAAATGGCGGATAAGGGCGCAAAAATCGGATATGCATTTTCAGTAATCGTTGAAGCAATCATCCAGGATAATCCCGCTGCAAATGCTATTTTAAATACCTCTAAAGTAATCCCTAATCTCGCCAATAAACTTAAACCATAACCCATAAATAAAACCTCCTACCAAACCTAGGCCCTTCACACAAAAGCAAAGGCTATCCCCATATAGTATCATTTCTTTCTCATAAAAAAACAATTTCAGAAGCTATTTCGTCATTACAAAATAGCTTCCAACTACTGACTATTATAATTTTTACTACCTATTGCTTCACAAAAAAAAACATTAGCCAATAAATTGACCAATGTCTAATCTAAGTGATTATTTATATTTGAATAAGGTTATCCAACTACAGCAGGTATCGCCAACATAATATAGTTCCACCGTGTCATTGTTCACAAGTGCTACCAACACCTACCACGCTAGTTTCGGACTTTCCCTTGCAAGCTGGCAAATATGCTTTTCACACCTATTGACTCTATCCTTCATCTAAATCTACATCATCCAATCTAGTAATAATATACCACAATAAGCTTGTTAAATTCAATAAATATGGATTTTTTCCTGAACGATCTATTTATTTTCTTCTATTATCTCCAATTTAGATCCATTAAGGACTTAAGCATTTCCAAGCAAACTAATATAAACACTGCAACGTCTCAATATATCGGTAAAGAATTGGTTATCAACGGACGAATACTACAACAGAATTTATCGCTACTACATATTTCGGGATTGTGGCTACAAGAACAATTGCAACTGCAAGGAATACCTGATATCAAAGATGTTACCATAGCTATTTTAACACCTGAAGGCAAGGTTTATGCTGATACGAAATCAGACCAGTAGAGCAAGCTCCTCGCTAGTCGTTGTAATTAGCTAACAATTACATTCTAAATTGTTTTAAAGCAGCCCCTACTCGCAAAATTAATTTAAAGCTTAACACTAAATTAACGATTAATCCATTTATATCCTTCATAAATATAATTGTAAGAACTTATTTTATTAAGGAGGCTTATAAATGAGCAGTAAGAAAAACTGGTTTTTTATGTCCGCGATTGTTAGCACTGTCATTGCCGCAAGACTAATCATTGCCGCTCCTCAACAAACAACAGCGCTTGCCGGAGAAGAAAACGCCCATTATGCGAAAAAAGCAAAATATGTATTCTATTTTATCGGCGATGGCATGGCGATGCCACAAATCAATTCTACTGAAATTTTTAAAGGCACTTTAAGCAGCAAAGACCCAATGTCCAAGGATAAATTAAATTTTACGGTTTTCCCTAATCAAGGAATGCAGACAACACAATCTGCCAATTCTTTCATCACTGATTCTGCGGCTGCCGGTACCGCTCTGGCTTCTGGGCACAAAACGGCTAACGATGTTTTAGGCGTTGACCCAACAAATGCAATCAAATTCAAATCCATGGCTGAAATGGCTAAAGAAAAAGGGATGAAAGTCGGCATTGTGTCTAGCGTTTCTATCGACCACGCGACACCTGCTGTCTTCTACGCACATGAGCCGAGCCGCAATAATTTCTATGAAATCGCTTTAGCTATGGGCAGCAGCGGTTTTGACTATTTTGCTGGTGGCGGACTCTTATCGCCTACTGGTAAAAAGAAAGATAAAACAGACGCTTTAGAAATCGCTAAGCAAAAAGGCTATAAAATAGTGAACGATCAAAACGCAATTATGAACCTCAGTAAAAATGATGGTAAAGTAATTGCGATTCAACCTGGTCTAGCAAACGATGAAGCGATGCAATATGAAATTGACCGCACAAACCAATTGTCTCTTGCTGATTTTACTAGTAAAGGTATCGAATTACTCGACAATCCTAATGGATTCTTTATGATGGTCGAAGGCGGTAAAGTAGACTGGGCGGGGCATGCAAATGACGCGGCAACAAGCGTTCATGATGTAATGTCCTTTGATAATGCCATTGCTGAGGCACTTAAATTTTACGCAAAACATCCTGATGAAACTTTGATCGTCGTTACTGGTGACCATGAAACAGGTGGCATGACCATAGGTTTTGCTGGCACGAAGTATGAAACTTTCTTTAATAAAATCAACAAACAAACACTATCTTACGAAGAATTTGATAAACAAATTAAAACTTATCGTGCAACGGCTGGTGAAGGGGGCGGAAACTTACAAGATTGGCTACCAGTTCTCGCTAACGAATTTGGCCTAACTGAATTAACCGCATATGATAAAGAGCGTTTATCCGAGGCGCTTGCTCAAAGCATGATTGAACCGAAAAAACGCATCAAAGATGAGCAAACCTATCTTCTCTATGGTGGCTATGAACCATTTTCTATGACAGTAACCCATATTTTAAACCAAAAGGCTGGCATTGGCTGGACAACTTACGCACATACTGGTGTAGCTGTTCCTGTATTTGCCCAAGGGGTAGGCGGCGAAATGTTCCAAGGCTACTATGATAACACCGATGTCGCGAAAAAAATGATGAGCATTATGGGGCTGAAATTTCAACAATAGTACATCATTTACATATCTTTATCGTTCAGAAAGGAACAATTAACATGTTATATCAAATCAAGCGAGATAAAGCTTTTGTTTTATTGGTGGCACTCCTTTCAATCTTTCTGTATTTTCTCCCCACAGGCTTTCCTACACAAGACGATGACTATGTCCGCAGCAAAGCAACCGTACTGCTGGTTGATAATGAAAATGTTCACCAGCGAGGCGTGGTCAAAACTGGTGTACAGGTAGTAACACTCGAAGTAATGAATGGACCATTTCAAGGTCAGAAAATTGAAGCTACCAATCCTCTGATTGGCAAACTGGAACTTGATAAGATTTTTCAAGTCGGCGATACTGCTTTAGTTGTGATAAAAGGTCAAGCGGGACACGTTGAAGTTGCCAATCTAATTGACCATTACCGTCTCGATGTCGAAGCTTTCTTGTTTGGCCTTTTTGCACTTTTCCTCTTTTGGTATGCTAGGTGGACCGGAGTAAGAGCGTTATTATCATTTGTTTTCACAATTTTAGTATTATGGAAAGTACTGTGGCCACTATTTTTGAAAGGCTGGGATCCAATCATCATTTCCCTCTTAGCGGTATGCATCATCGTGGGTTGCGTTACTTTTCTTGTTACTGGGATTACGCGCAAAGGGCTGGCCGCCTTTCTTGGTACAATGAGCGGTGCCATCGGGGCATGTCTGCTGGCACTTATCTTCGGAAAAATGTTCAAAGTACACGGTGCAGTGGTTCCCTATGCAGAAACCTTACTCCATGTAGGCTTTAGTCAAATCGATCTGACAAAAATATTTTTAGCCGGTATATTTCTGGCATCTTCAGGCGCAATGATGGATGTCGCGGTGGATATTGCAGTATCGGTTGCGGAATTAGTGGAAAAAAAACCAGACATTACTCGCAAAGAAGCGATTGCCTCAGGCATGAACGTAGGCCGAGCGGTAGTTGGAACGATGACAACAACATTGTTGTTAGCCTATTCAGGATCCTTTACAGCGTTAATGATGGTATTTCTGGCGCAAGGAACCCCTGTTATAAACATTTTGAATTTGACTTATATTGCTGCCGAAGTTCTCCATACTCTAGTAGGTAGTCTCGGTGTCGTACTTGTTGCTCCATTTACAGCTGTACTGGCTGGCTGGCTCCTCGTGGCAGACACAGCTAAAGAAAGACAATAAATTCAGCAAAAACTACGCTACCTTACTACTTATAATATAAAAATGTACCCTACGGACTACGCTCTCGTTTAGCGTTTATCCTATAGGGTACATTTTATTTAGTTAGACCATATTTTCATATTTTAAATTTCTTTGATTACTTCTTTTGTCTAATCCAAGTAACGACGGAAAGAATCAATGCTACGGTTAACAGAAATAGCGGCATCGCCCACGGATATTCTTTCATAACATGTGATTGCCACGGATACAAAAATTTTTCCATCTGTCACTCCATTTCCTTGTGTTTTTTACCCAGTTTCTGCCTAATCCAAGTAACTATGAAAAGCATAACTGGTAATACCAAAAACAAAGGAATCCATAAATTATAAGGCAGAACTTTGAGCCCTGCTTCAATATGATCTATAACACTGGATGCCATCTTCATTCCCAAATACAACACAATAACTACAACTGGTACAATGAAAACACGACAATTTTCAACTTTTGTAAGCTTCTGGATTGCATAAATGGCGGTAAATAAATGAATTGATATTTTTAAAAATGAAGTAGTTAAAAAATACATAACACCTAATGCATCTAAATTTTGGAGGAAATTTGCAATATTAATTTGTTGAATCAATACATATAATGGATAAATGCTACGAGAAAATGTAGCTTCGCCTAAAACGGCTATCGCTACCATATCAAGCAATGCAATAAAGAATCCAACTATCAAAGTAGCAGCTATTGTAGTTTTCATAATCTTTTCTGGCTGTTTTACAAGCGGCCAAATCATAGCCAAACCAAGTGTTTCTCCAAATGTCTGTGTTATACCAAGCGGCCATACGCTATTCCAAATTTTTCTCCAACCTTGTCCAGCTACAGGTCGTAATGTTTCTATATGGGTTATTTCTGAGCTAAAAATAAAGATCAGCTCCAGAATAAACAATAAAATAAGTGCTGGCAGCCATACCTCGCCCAGCCTACCAATGGTTTCTATTCCACAAAATAGACCATAAGCTACTACGGCCATAAAAATCGTTAAAATAACGCCACTTGGCGTAGTTGGTAAAATAGTCGTTGGTATTAAATCCCGTAAATCACCCAAGGCACGCCCTGCATCATAGATGAATAGAAGAGGATACATCCAGGCTATTGGAGTACCTAACCAACGCCCAAATTGCCGTGGATACCATTCTACTAATGTTAAACCTGGATTCATTCGCATCAGTGCAAGATACAGCAAGATCATAATCGCCCCTAGACAAGTAGATAATATAGCAGAAATCCACGCATCTCGTCCAGCAGCCGATGAAAAACCAAATATAATTGTCGTACCGGTCTGAAATAGCGTTGTAATAGCAAATAGCTGATAATTTGATATTCTCTCCATAAATGACCTCTTATTTTATAATTTCGTCCTCTTTCCGCGTTAAGGAATTCGTGACAAAACCGACTCGTGGTATTGAAACCTTGCACGCAACCTCTACGTTAAGTTCCGGGAACTCCTCGTGCCAATTATCTTTATATTTTTCTCTCCATTCCTTAGGATACTCTCGATAAACTGCTGTCCCAAAGCCTAAAACATCACTTTGCAATTGTTTTTGCAGCTTATCCAATGCGCTTTGAGTCCTTCCTTTAATACGATTCTCTGCCATTTTTTCTGCATCATAAATGATCTTAGGATCACTTAAGTCCAGCTTAGATGAATTATCATAAATTACCGTTGTGGCCTCAATGTACACATGTATCGTAAGTACATCTTCGTTAATCTTAGGTTGTAACCTTGTCTTAGCCTCAAGGATACGCATGCCCATTTTCCCTCCGCCTTTTTCTTCCGGAACATCCACGTTGACCGCACCTACCCCCCTTTTCACTTCATCCCGGAGCCACAACACGCCTCTAACCTCATCATAATTGATCCAGCCAACTAATTTGTCCTTATCAAACACCGCCGCTCCTCTAATAGAAAAATATGATTTCTTTGGTTTTGATGCTTCAGTTTTCTCATTTTTCTTAGTTTCTACCGCCAATGGTAGTTTCACCAATTGCCCTGCCCAGGGATTTACGCCTTCCTCATTCAGCATATTAATGAAATCCTTTAGATCAATTCCGGCACCGATTCCCATTTCCCCTTCCTCACGAATCATTTCAGCAACTGATTGCTCTATTCCCGGCTCCCCCCCTAACACTTCGTCAATGTTTTCTCTTGTAAATAAAATATGCGCCCGCAAATTAGATTGTCTTGGCCTTGAGAAAAAATCCAAAACGCCAGCAACTCCCTCTTGCGCTAGCTTTTCACCAATAATAATGAACCGAATGTGCGAAAAAAGAATTTCACGCGGTAACTTTCCCTGAAGCTTGCGATATGCATCCATGATACTTTTCCCAGATTCAGAAATAACAAGTGTTGATCCGTTTCCCTCACCACCTCCGCCTCCACTGCTACCGCTGCCACTAGAGGACAATTTTTTAGGGACAGGCAGGAGTAGCGAAAGACAAATATCTCCATTGTCCATTTTATCTACTCCAACAGCTATGACAATCGCAATATCATTAATCTCAACTCGATCCCAGCATCCAGAAAGCAGTACTGCATTCATGATTACCAGCAATAGAATTCCTATTTTCTTCATCGCATCGCCCTCTACTAATGAACATTTGATAAAATTCGCCTATTTGGGAGGCCGAGGACGCAGCGAATCTTTCATCCGCTTGATATCCTCACTAACTGTAAATCCCGGGCGAGTCACCATCGCCCACCAAGGAACCCGGATAAATACATCTTTAAGACTAGAAAGTTCCAGTGGAGCTATCGGCGATAGATACGGAACACCAAAAGACCGTAAACTTGCCATATGAATTAAAATGACTAAAAAGCCCATAAAAACCCCATATAAACCAAGCATACCAGCTAAAATCATCAACATAAAACGAAGTACACGAATGGCTATAGCTTGATTAAACTGTGGCACGGTGAAGGAGGCAATTCCTGTAATAGAGACCGTAATAACCATGGGGGCTGACACAATACCAGCCTGGATGGCAGCTTGTCCTATGACCAGTGCCCCGACAATACTTACCGTTTGCCCTACCGGTCGGGGCAGACGTACGCCAGCTTCCCGTAAAGCCTCAAAGAATATCTCCATTATCATCGCTTCAATAAAAGCAGGGAAGGGAATATTTTCTCGAGAGGCTGCCATAGAAAGTAAGAGCTCCGTGGGAATCATGCCCTGATGAAAGGTCGATAATGCTATATACACCGCAGGCATCAATAATGCAATAAATAAGAATACATAGCGGAGCAGCCGAATAAGACTCATCCCTAAGGCACGTTCATAATAATCATCAGGCGCTTGCATCATTCGGAAAAAAGGGTGCGGTGCAATTAAGGCAAACGGCGTATTATCAACCATAATCCCAACTTGACCCTCAAGCAAACTACTAGCTAGCTTGTCCGGTCGTTCGGTATGGGCAAGTTGAGGAAAAACAGATGATGGATTATCTTCAATTAATTCTTCAATATAACCACTATCCAAGATGACATCAATATCAATCCGGCTGATTCTTTTGCGAATTTCGTCAACTAATTTTTCATCGCAAATACCTGTAAGATAAATAATGACAACATCGGTTTGGGATAGTCTACCAACCTTCATAAGTTCAGTTTTTAAAGTAGGAGTTTTTAACCTTCTTCGAACCATGCTGGTATTCGTCCTTAGACTTTCTGTAAACCCTTCCCGCGGTCCCCGTATAACAGGTTCGACCTGTGGTTCTTCCACACTGCGTTTATCCCATTGCCGCATACTGGCAAAAATCGCCTGACCCATGCCATCGACTAAAATTGCTACATCCCCTGTTAGAACGCTTTTCACTACTTCTTCGTTTGTTTTGCCTCCACTTAGTTGCGCCGTAGTAATAACTTGATTCTGTAAAATATTCTTAATATTACTTTCTTTTAATATTTCTTCTTGATTTGCACTATTGCCATATTGGATTAGGGGTCTTAGTACATCTGAATTCACTGCTTCGCTATTAGTAAGACCATCTATAAAAATAAGTAAGCCAGCCTGATTTTTGCCTACTTGAAAGTTACGAAAAATAATATCAGATGACTTATCAAATATATTTTTCAAAAAAGCTTCATTATCTTCTAAGTTTTGTGATATTCGCTGCTTCATCATGCTTTGACTTTGTTCTATAAACTCAGATTCTGTCTCATCCGATGCCTGCATAATATTTTCGATAATTTTTTGCAACAACTTTTTTATCTTAGTACCAATAGTTTGCTTCCGCCTCACCTCCCCTACCTCCTTACATTTACTATATAGGTTAATATTTCCTTCATAGTATTTGTTGAATACTCCTTTTTATACTCATTCATAGCGAATACTCTATCTATAAAAATAGGTTTAACTGATATAAGCTCGAATAAAATATTTTTCCTAAATTTATCTAACTATGTATTTATATTTTTAATAAAGCTATTTAACTTAAGCAATTGGAAATGATCGAATGAAAAATACCCTATAGAATGAACACTCCTTTTTTGTGCTTATTCTATAGGGTACTTTTTTATTTTTTATTTATCTTATACTTCCATGTAGGATTTGCCAGTGAAAAGAAAAACATCGTTAATGCCACCAAATCAGCACAACCGCCTGGGCTGATATTTTTCGCGATAAAATCATCATCCATCGCTTCTAGCAAAGCTATATTTTCTGGTTTTAATGCACCGCCAACCTTTAAAATCTTTTGTGTTTCTGCTTTTACATACGTAGAGACTTCCATATCGTGGCGTCCTAAAACATTGGTATCATCTACATTTCCAGCTAAATGCAGATACGCCTGCAACATGCTTTCATTGATCGATCTACCGCTCAGCAAGCAATCTTCCAGTATGGGATATGAATACCTTAGTACACTCGGAAACCCCTGTTCTGCTTCACCGCGCACGCCAGTTAAGCCGTAGCGCAGATAAATTTGTTCGCCCTTGGTTTGATTTTGCTTTGCTTCAATGCCTTGATATTCCTCTGCACAAATGCCTTTCGTCATCTTACTCACATAACCTGCAACATTTTCTGGTGTAAGATTTATATCCGTTGCCGAAAGAACGCCTGCGGCAGTGCAAACTAACCCGAGAGAAAAAATCGCCCCTTTATGAGTATTGACCCCAGCTGTCGCTTCAAACATACGCTGTTCCGCCGCAATACCAATGGAGCGAATTGCTCGAAATAAAGCTTTAGGTTCCTGCTGAATCCCGTCTACTCCCACTTCTGCAAACTGCGTAAAATAAGGTGCTAAAGCCGCCGCACTTGCTAAAAAAGTAAAACATTCCATATCTTTATGAGCACCAGCATTACGCCGATCAACTAGACCTGGCTTTGGTGTCACCGCTACTTCATATAAAAGGGACTGTACTGCTAAACGGCCAATCTCCTGTGGTGATAAACTCATCAAACTGCTCCTCTCAACCAACCGTCCGTTGTAACTTTTCAATAATCTGTTGACCTTCTGCTGTAAAAAAATATGCTGCCGTAGCCCTTGGCACCAGCTGACTCGCAACAACAATATCATTTTGTCCAAGGAGTTTCCGTACCCTTGACGCCGATATTGGCTGACCTTCTTTTTCTTTGCGTTCGAGAATCACTGGTTCAACGCCAAACTGTGGCAATTCTATTTGCATGATTTCATTATAAGCACAGGTCAATGGATCCGTTGGTTCACTGCCGACAAAGCGTTTGGTAATCGAAAGCGCTGGCGCAATATGTTTCGCAAAAATATTGAGATCAAGCTGTGCATAGGTTTTGGCAATCTCAGACAATTCCTTGATAAAGTAGGAAGGAAATGTTGCTGACGATATGATATAC
>JARBTT010000211.1 GCA_029240055.1 Anaerosinus sp. | reverse complement strand
AAATTTTTCTAGGTTTTCTTTTTTATTACCCATGAGTTGTACTGTATCCAGACAGTAATTTGACAAATTTACAAGTTCTAACATTATCGTCATCCTAATCTAATTTATTGATTTTCAAGATCAAACGTTACTTTTGCTTTTTTATAATACGCTATAGCCTGTCCCGTAGAATCTCGTGCTGGTGTATATTTCCACTCTTCTACACAATGAATAGCCGCTTGATTCATGGTCTCACTACAATCAGAACTTAAAATTTCAATATTGCTAACTTCTCCATCAGCTAAAACAGTAAAACCAAGTGATACTGTCCCTTCTCTATTTTGCCGTCTATCGCGTTCAGGGTAGCTTGGTTTTGTCGCTGTTATACGTTTAGCTGGGCTACTTTGATCTACCTCTGCAGCTGTGCCATTACTACTTGCCTTTCCCCCGCCATTATTTCCACTACCATTATTCCCGCTTATCAAACTTTTCCCACTACCAGTTCCTACTGCTCCTATAGCAATATCACCACCAATTATCGCCGCTGCCTTCGCACTGCCATCTGCGGTTTGTGGTGAAGATTCTATTTCATTACTTTGAGCTTGTTGATTTTGCTGCTTTATATTTGAGGTATCACTCATTTGCTTTTCTAGTTCAGACTTAGCTACTGGATGTTCTAATTCTTGTTCATCTTTAACCAAAACAACCTCTGTATACTCTTCACTTTTTTGATCAGAAAAAACAAAATTCGTCATGTAAAAAATGAAAAGCAAAAAAACACCATGCACTAAGAATGAAATACAAGACGCTTTTTGCCAACGTAATCTTTCAAGCATCGTCTATCGATCCTTTCGTTCTGTGGCAATGGCGATCTTACTAACACCGGCTAATTTTAATTCATCTAATGTAGCTATGACTTTACCATATTCCGTTTTTTGATCTGCTCTTAGCACAAAGGCAATGTCTTTATTCTTACTAAATTCGATTTTTGCCCGCTGACCAAATGCTGATAAAGCTACTTCTTCATTTTCAAATAGGATTTTTCCACTAGGCAATACAGTAACGGAAATACTGCTTTCTGTTTGTACCTTTTGTGTAGTAGCATAAGGCAAGTGAATGGGAATGGTATGTTGCTCAATCATATAAAGCGTACTCATCATAAAAAACACCAACAAAAAAAAGATAATGTCGATCATCGGAATGATCATTAATTTAGGACTTCGATTCGTCCTTAAATTACGAAGTTTCATGATGCTTCCTCCTGTTTTATCTGCCTAACCAGCATTATACTTACTTCTTCAATCTCTGTGATCACATGATCTAGCTGATGATTAAAATAACTATAAAGCAGCATGGATAATACGGCGACACATAAACCAGATGCAGTCGCTACCAGTGCTTCCCCTACACCACCAGTAATTGCCAGTGGTTGCCCATTTTTAACATTCATCACACTAAATGAACCAATCATACCAATAACTGTGCCTAATAATCCGAGTAACGGTGCAATCGTGACAATCGTATCTAAATGGTTGAGATTTGCCTTCAACTTTGCTACTGCTAACGACGCTTCGCCTTCTAACACACTTTCTATATTCACTACTTTTTGGGTAAAACAGTTTATGCCTCGACTGGCAACACCAGCTACAATGCCGCCATTTTCTTGGCACAACTCACTTGCTTTTTCCCATTTGCTGTCTTCAATCAAGGGTTTAAGTTCAGCCATAAATTTTTCATTATTTGCTTTAATATTTTTATAATATAGATAACGTTCAATTCCAATGCTTAACACAATAAATGAACATAATAAAATCAAATACATGATCGGACCGCCCGCCCTAAACAGATGAAAACCTTCTTTTATTGATTCCACGAAACATCCCTCTATTCTTCTATTTTATAACCAAAACAACTTGAAACAAAAAATTTCTATTTCATTGCAAATTCTAATCTTATTTCTTCAATCACAGTGTCACTTTTGTGTACTGTAACACTTTTTTTGTGTAATAAATTTTTATAAAGTACCGTTGCTTTTCCTTTTGTAAAATCACGTTCTTCGATTGGTGTCTCTTCGATCACAATGAGTCTTTTTGCTAAAGAAGCCATTTCTAAATTAAAGTAATTTTGCTCAGTATAATGGCAATTCGTTAACACTACCAAATCTGCTGTTTCTATTTTTTTCTTATTCTCAAGTTTTATCATTTCGCTCATTTGATTAAAATTCTGTGTAGTAATACTTTCAATTTGAAAAGCCTTAGCAATCGCTGTATCAATATCACCTTGTTCTAATACACCAATACTCAATTGGCACTCTTGTTCATATAACTTACGAATGACAGAACCACTCGTACCATTGCCACCGATCATATGAATTTTTTTGTTTTGGAGCAAACATTCTGGTTTTGAAAAAGTATAGATGTCTAACTTACCTGAGACTTGATTTGTATACACAGCAGCATTTAAGCCAAAAACATTTTTCAAATTCTCCGCCGTAATTACTTTTTCCGGTTTTCCATCGTCTACTATAGTACCGTTAGCAATCAATACCAATCGCGAACAAAATTTTACCGCAAGCCTAATATCATGGACAATAATAAGTACTGTTTTACCTTCATTACAAAGACTTTGGCAATAACGAAAAATTTCTTCTTGATATGCCAAATCAAGACTCGCTGTCGGTTCATCAAGATAAAGTAATGGTGTTTCTTGCGCAAGCACTTTGGCAAGTAGCACTCTTTGCCTTTCTCCACCAGATAGCTGATTCACTTTCTTTTCTTCTAAATCTGCTACCCCTGTAAAACTCATGTATTTCCGGGCAATTTCATAATCTGCCTTACGTTCATTTTGCCACCAAGACAAATATGGATAACGCCCAGCTAAGACAACGTCTAAAGCAGAAAAACCAAAACCTAAATTAACCTCTTGTTGCATATAGGCAATGTGACGAGCGATTTCTTTATCACTGAACTGCGCTATTTTTCGATCAAATATTTTCACAGAACCAATTGTATTTTTAGTTAATCCCCGCAAAGCTTTTAGCAAGGTACTTTTCCCTGCGCCGTTCGGGCCAATAATACCAATAAATTCACCTTTTTCTACCTTCAAGTTCAATTCATGTAAAATCTTCCGTTTGCCAATGGTAACGGATACGTTTTCTGCAACCAATACAGAGCGCTTGTCCATCTAGAACAAACCTCCTTTTTGCGCGCGACGTAATAAATATAAGAAATACGGCGCACCAATTAAAGCCGTCATAATACCAACCCGCACCTCTGCTGGTGGAATAATGAACCGCCCTACCGTATCACAGCCTACTAAGAAAATGCCACCTGCTAATGCACAAGCAGGCAACAAGCTGCGATGTTCTGGGCCTAAAATAAGTCGCATAATATGTGGTACAACAAGACCAACAAAACCAATACTGCCACTGATACACACTGCTGTCGCTGTTGTTAAAGTTGCAACAAATAAAAGAAGCAAACGAAGTTTTGCTACTGACATACCTACAGCACGTGCTTCTTCTTCCCCTAAAACTAAGATGTTTAATTGGCGAGCCAATGCACATAAAATAGTTACGCCTGCCAGAATTGGTATAAATCCAAGTAATACATGCTCCCAGCGGCGATAATCTAAACCGCCCACCGTCCAAAATAGGAATTCACGCAATTTGTATTCACTAATAAAAGTCAAAATACCAGAGGTAAGTGCACCTAAAAAAATACTTACCGCAACGCCTGCCAATAACAAAGTCATCACTGAAATTTTATTATCATGCATCGCTAAAAAAACAGTAAAGGCTACGGTTAACAATGCGCCAATCAAAGCAAAAAGCGGCATATAAAACATACTTACAGTAGATAATCCGGTGGCAATCGCGAGAACTGCCCCTAATGCCGCACCACTTGATACACCAATAATTCCAGGATCGGCTAGAGGATTACCAAACACCCCTTGCATAACAGCACCAGTTACAGCCAATGCTGCTCCAACTAAAATTCCCACTAACGTACGCGGCATACGAAGATGCCAAATAACCGCTGTTTGTTCCTGGGTAATGCTGATATTTTCTAATCCCGGTATATGTAATTGTTCAGCCACAATTGCCAAT
>JARBTT010000036.1 GCA_029240055.1 Anaerosinus sp. | reverse complement strand
TCCCCCTATAAATCGATACAAATCCCGAGTTGGTGCTCACCGGCGTCCAAATCGTTTCTCTATTATTTTTAATTATGAGTTCCCATTAATAAACGTACCTTGCCGGCGAGCAAAAGAAAACCTGTACTATTTTCCATCTCACTATCTGTTAAATTGTCTCGACACAGAAATGAACCGGACTTTATCGAAAAGTGAAAAAAAGAAAATTGAATTGGATAAACGAAGAAAAAATCTTCCACTGCAAATCAATCTGCACGTTGAATTTTTTAAAACTCTTTATACGGATAATAAGTTCAGATGAGTCTTTCGAATCATGTCTAAAGAATTAACTAAGATTATATCATAAAATTATTTTCGTGCATCTGTATATGCTTTAATTTATTTTTAAAGATAGGGAATTAATGAATTTATTTGATATGCAAGTAAATTTAGCGTAAAAAAACAATCGAGTTCGATTGAACCCGATTGCGGTTGAGCAATTTTGTTATTCTTAATGATTAGCGAGAGCTCTTTGACGTGGTTGTACTCGAACCCGATGAAGATTCGTTGCCGTTTCCCGATCCATCATTAATGTTTGAATCTTTAGTCGTACTTGAAGCAGACTTATCGGTCGTTAACTGTCCTTGTTCTAGAATGTCCTGAGAACGCACCTGCGTTGAATCTCCGTTAATTGTCAGCAAGAAGCTTGGTGCAAATGTTGAATGATTTGTCGCCGATACTCCGCGAGTTGTCATGTAGCTGGTGACCACAACGTTGTTCGAAGTCAGATCACTAGGCAAGATATTGAAATAGGAATACGTAAATGTCCGGCTATTGCCATTTTCATCCGATGAGAGAACAAGTCCCGTATTATTTAAAGGCTTGTACGGTCCGGTCAGACTATCAGCCACATAACCAAGCATATAGGTCTTGCCTGAATCAATACCGTCCACTGTGAAACGATTCCCACGAGTGACCGTAAACAGATACCATTTCCCATGAAATTTAAAGACATTCGGACGTTCGATTTCATCGGAAACCAAATTAGACGTGATGAGCGGGGTCATCACTTTCTTGACCGTGTAGTCATCGTTCAATTCGATGATACCAAGTGCGCCATTAGCCAGAACAGCTCTATTTTTAGAGTCATTATTCGAAAGCAATTTTTTCAATTCGTCATTAAAGTAATTATCTTCCCCGCCGTAATAAGCTTTGTTATAAAGTGCGCGGGTTTCTTGATACCCGGTATTCGTTCCGGTGTTCGCTTCAAATACTAGATATTTATGACCGTTGTCCTCAATGTAGTGCGGATCACGCAGACAGTGATCATCATTGTCAACGCCAACGGATTGGGCAACATTTTGATAATACGCACCGTCACCATCAAAAATTGATTTCAAATCTTCGACACCATCAATCTTTAACGTATCTGCATTAGGCTGAGAAAGATTAACCTGTGTTGTCGTCAAGGTCTGCTTTCCATAAAGTTTATTTGCAGGATTCCATGATTGACGATCCGTATAAAACAAACGCACTTTGCCATCAGCAGTCATGGTTGCTGAACCGGACCATTCTTCAGCTTGTGTTTTCAGAATTTCATCATTGACTTTCAGATGATCGTCATCCTTAAACACACGTCCCGCGTTCTTCCAACTGTCGAGCGAATTGTCGCCAACTTTTTGGTAGAACATGTAGATATAATTTTCACTAGAGTTCGGTAGACCGGCCATCGCAAAAACAAGGTGATAGCCTTTATAGTTTGCTAGAGAGCCGTCAGAATTCTGAAGCGGCCAGCTGTCCCAGACATCAAGATCGGCAGGTGCAGTTGAATTGCTGTCCTTCTTCGCTGAGGGAATGTTTTGGATGGTATTCGAGTCAAAAGTCGGTACTTTAAACTGCGAATACGTCTCCTGGCTAGGTATCTGAGAGGCTTCATAGCGCGTCATTTGCGATGCACCGTATGTATTGGAATAAGCAACCATACTACTTCCTAAATTTTTCGCATACACATAGCCCGTTTTACCACCGTAGCTGACTTTGAACATTTTGGCTGACTGTACACTCTTTGTTGATAACTTTTTATCTATGGGAATGGTGAGCTGCCTTGTCTTCCCCGCTTTGTTGGAGCTGTAGAGGTAGGAGTTACGATTGGTATATTTCTTAACCGTCTTCGGCTTTGTACCAAGCTTCGATTTATAAACGTACCCTGATTTTCCATTGAATTTCACTTGATACATTTTATAAGATTTCTTCGATTTCGTTGATAGCTTATTATTAACAGCTATCTTTTTCAGCCTTTTTTTATGTTTTGACTTTGAATTATACAAATAGGCTGTTTTCGTAACGTAGTAAGAACGTGCCTTCACCTTTGCCTTCCCTTGAACAGTTGGCGCATAGATTGCAAACGCAACAACTAAGCACAAACACATCGCAAGGGCATTTCTGAGTTTCTTCACACCACACACCCCTTTATCCCAGTTATTCTTAAAATTATCTATCTGTATTTTTCATGTTAACGCCCAAAAGAGTATCAGTCAATGTAAGATGTTGTCTGCAGAATGCTAGAAATCTATTAAAAATAGAAGTAATCGCATGATCAGCTAATCATGATAAAGTGTCCTTTATTTGACACTTACTTTGCAAAGACCTTACCCGAATCCAGAATTTAATAAGAATCAATCGTATCAAGAGCAGCTTCTCATTCGTTCAGATAAGAAACGGATGTATTAGGGAATACTCTGCGTTTGTTTGTCTCATAAACATTTTCTTTAATCCAAGTTATTCCATATTGATGCAATCGGATCAACCTCAAACTGACTAATCTGAGCCGTGCCGCCCGTTGAAAATAATGCAATTCCTTTTGAATCGAGCGGCTGATCAGGATTCGGATAGATAATTTGTGTCAATGTCTTTTCCCCATCATTAACAAACAGTTCGATTGAGGAACTGTCCACGTAGGCCGTTAGCTTAATGCGGCCTGCTTTTTCATTTAGTTGAACGTTTGTTTTTTGATTTCGGTTTGACTTCCCGCCGCTGTTCGATTGATCAATAGACACCGAATGGTTCCGGACATCATAACCAGCGGTGATGTATTTACTGTGGTCCTGAGATACTCTGAGGCGCAAGCCCACCTGATCAGGACGATTTTTAGCGTTCCATGAGAACTGTGCCTCCGCTTTATACTGTCTACCTGAAAATTGCTTGATTGCCTTTGTACCACTGAGCTTCAGATCACTCATTTTAAACGGATTCTGAATAAGTTGCGCAAGCTCTCGTGCCGGTCTTTGAATAAGCACAGCATCCTTACCTGCGCGGACTAAGGTTAACTCACGCGGCAGGGACATCTCACCTTTCCATGGCGATGTCTTTTGTTCACCGACATAGTCCCAATTGGACATCCAAGAAAGCATCACTGTTCGTTTCATATTACTGAATGTGACACCCGCGTATAAATCCTCGCCGTAATCAAGCCATTTGGGATGGCTCAGCGTTTGTGCAGTGTCCGGTACAAACTCCTTGCCATTAAAGGTGCCGACGAAATACTGCATTCCCGAGCCTCCGGCAGGCGCTCCCTTCTGCACACTGATCGAGAACACCCATTTCTTTTCCTTTGTTCCCTCAATCGTCATCGGAATTAATTCCGGACATTCCCAGGCACCGTTGCCAACATCATGTTCTCGGATAATTGCTGACCGATACGTCCAATGAATCAGATCTGCCGAGGTATAAATGTCAGCCTCTTGCCCCGCTGCCAGAATCATCACCCACTGTTTGTGCGCTTCATCATACACAATTTTAGGGTCGCGAAAATTGGCCGGATCTCGCGTTGGAACTGCTTGGGCAGCGATAACCGGATTCTTCTTATACGGAATAAAGGTTTTGCCATCATCCTTGCTGTAGGCGATGCATTGCTCCTGCACGTCGCGTAATCCTAGAAAATTGCCCATTGAATCCTTGCTGTAGTCGTCATCGCGAACTGCCACGGAATAGGCACTCGTATAAAATGCAATCAGCGTATTCTTACCCAGTCCCGCCGCATTCTTGGTATCTTTGATAATCGATCCACTGAACACAAATCGTTTGCCATTGGGATTGCCCGCATCTCCATTCGTTGTCGGCAGTCCGTAATAGTGAACCGGTTTTGAATCAT
This sequence comes from Anaerosinus sp., assembly GCA_029240055.1. Classification (GTDB taxonomy): domain Bacteria; phylum Bacillota; class Negativicutes; order JARBTT01; family JARBTT01; genus JARBTT01. Next base: position 12,920 of record JARBTT010000036.1, on the reverse strand, counting down.
GGCTTGTCTGCATCCAAAAATCAACCCATGGCGTCTCCTCGCGTTGAGGAATCGCAACCGGCTGCTCCTTCCAATGAATCAAATCACTACTTTCCGCATGACCCCAGCTCATATTTCCCCACGTATTTCCTTGCGGATTCGTCTGGTAGAACATATGGTACGTGCCATTGCTGTAAATCAAACCATTCGGATCATTCAGCCATGTTTTCTTAGCTGAATAATGATATTGATCCCGGTAAGGCTGAGCGTAGTTGGGATCGATAACTGATTGTGTCTGTGCTACTTTTCCCGTTGATCTATGTTTGGATAAATACTTAGTTGATGTGTTATGCAAAAAAGAAAAAACAATCAATGCCAAAACGATCAGCACACTCATGCCTATGAGCCATTTCGTAGCCTTCATAATGAATCCTTTCAATTGAAGAATCAAATTGCTCACATATTGTCAAATAGATAATTTATTTCATGTCTTGCTTAAACTTTATTAAATAATAATGGCTCATCCTGAGCATATTATGTCCTTCAAATTAGACATCCGTTCAAATAAATAGATAAGCCACCAGTTTAAAATTTTATATACACCTTTACTCGTGGTCACGATTAGGTGCTATTTTATTTATCTTAAATAGGATTGAACACTGTTGTTTCCTGTTGTTACTTGTCCCTGTTCCAATACACTGCCCTGTTGAACTTCAGTTTGCTCTCCGTTAACAGTGACAAGGAAACTTGGTGCAAAAGTCGATCGACTCGTTGACGATATACTTCGGTTAGTCATATAGCTTGTTATAAGTAACGTGTTGGATCCCGATGATACAGGAATGCCATAATAAGAATACGTATAAGTTCGGCTGTTAAAACTTTCAGTACTTGCAAGGACTAATCCAGAGCTATTCAGTGGTTTATAGGGGCCGGTCAAATTATCTGAGACGTACCCAATCATATAATTATCATCACCATTAAATCCGTCTACTCTTTCTGTATATCCCTTGGTAATCGCAAAAAGATACCATTTACCATTTATTTTAACAACATTTGGACGTTCAGTTTCTTCCGTAACTAAATTTGCAGTAAGCAACGGCTTCATGTCTCTCTTCAATGTAAAGTCATCATTGAGTTCAATAATGCCAATAGCGGCGTTTGCTCGGATCACACTGTTCTTGTCTGCTCTAGCTAATAAACTATTTTTGGAATTGCTAAAATAGGTATCATCGCCCCCATAATAAACTTTATTATAGAGCGATCTATATTCTTGATAACCTGTAGCAGTTCCTGTATTTGCTTGAAAAACTAAATATTTATGGCCGTTGTCCTCGACATAGTGCGGATCCCTTAACCCACGATTATCCCCTGAATTAAAGAAACCTTCGGCACGAAATTGTTCAATGCTTTGATAATTTTTCCCATCACCAGAGAAAATGGATTTTTGGTCATCAACATCCCGAATGCTTACATTCGATGAGTTCGTATCAACATCAATTTGTGCTGTAGATAAGACCTGATTAAAATCTGATGCGCCATTGGACTGTTTATCTGAAAAACTAGTATAAAAAAGTCTTATCTTATTCCCTAACTTATATGCTGATCCTGACCATTCTTGTGTCTGATTCTTCAGTACACTGTCATTAGAATTTGAAAGATCGACTCCTGCAAAAATTCGTCCTGCATTCTTCCAGCTCTCCAAGGATTTTTCTCCAACTTTTTGATAAAACATGTATAGATAATTTTCATTTGTATTTGGGCGACCAGCCATTGCAAATACAAAATGGTACCCATTATATTCAGCGACAGTACCATCTGGATTTTGTAACGGCCAGCTGTCCCACACGTCCATATCGCCTTTGCTTCCTGTAGTATAGTTATAAGCAGAATTAATATTTCCGATTCTTGAAGCATCAAATTTCGGTACCTTGAACTGACTGCTATTTTGCTGTTTTGGAATTTGTGAAATATCATAGCGCGTAATTTGACTTGATCCATAGGTATTGGAATAATCCACATAATTATTTGATAGGTTTCGCTTATATATATACCCCGTTGTCTTTCCATAAGTAACTTTAAACATCTTGGCAGACTGTGTACTTTTTGTTATAACCTTACGATTAACGGAAATTTTCAGCAGATGTTTTTTATTAGCCTTGTTAGAACTGTATATATACGAGGTACGATTCGTATATTTTTTAAGTGTTTTTGGCTTCGTTCCTAAACGCGATTTATATACATAACCTTTTTTCTCAGCGTATTTTACTTGATACATTTTATAAGGCTCATCCGTTTTAGTTGATAGCTTGTTGTTGATCTCAATCTTTTTCAACCTTTTTTTTGATTTGGATCTAGAGCTATAGAGATAAGCTGTTTTTGTCACATAATAATACCGTGTTTTCTGCTTTGCTTGAGCAAAACTTGCTGGAAGTGAAAATGATAAGACCAGTGAAAAACATAATGCAATAAATACTATTTTTTTATGAAAAGAATTCATCCTAACTCCCCCCTGACAAAAATTTAATATCAAGATTATTAATAATTCGTAAAAATCCTCCTAAGTTTTTAGCGAGTTAATCTAAATAGATGGCATATCGATTTTTATTCTATTTTAATCCTGCTTTAAATGAATTTATATTTCTTTGTCAACCGATTGACAAAGAAATTCTAAAATATTTGCTGCCTCATATTTACAGTCAGCAAGATATATGTGATCTTATTAGTCAAATGGCAGTTTAACTTGAGATGAATAAATTTTTGAAGTTAAAGCGAAGAACAAAGTTCTAAAAAGAAGACAAACTCACGACAGATTAACGTAATCAATTGTACTATGTTAACGCGATGAACTCAACAGGTCAATCTATTGTTATAGGATCTTTGACAAATACAGACTGTTGTCAATACTTCTTCTAAACATCAATAGAACCACTAAGAGCACATACTAAATGAATGCAGTATGTGCTCTTAGTAAATTTTCTTTCTTATTTTTAATAAGTTAAAAATGCTTTGAGTGCGTCCTTCCAGTAATTTATTTCACTAAAGCGATTCAACCTTAAAGCCATATGCTCAAACTCCGAGTTCTTTGGGCGCTTCGCTGGTCTTGGAAATTCCTCTGTCGTGCATGGATCGACTTTAACATCTATCCCTTTAATCTCAAAAATGGCTTTCGCAAATTCATACCATGTGCAGCTACCTGAGTTGGAAAGATGATAGACACCGTAATTATCTGTCTGGAACAATTCAATGATCTTTTCTGCCAAATCCTTTGTATACGTTGGACAGCCTCTCTGATCATTAACCACTTTCACTTGGTCATGAATTTCGGCTAACTTCAACATGGTCTTCACAAAGTTGCCGCCATACTGTCCATACACCCATGATGTTCTTGCGATAAAGAATTTCGAGTGAAAATCATGCACAAATTGTTCACCCGCATATTTTGATTGACCATAAACGCCAAGTGGTGAAGGTGTATCGAATTCACAATACGTTCCTTCCTTTTCACCGTTGAAAACATAGTCGGTGCTCACATAAACAAGCTTAGCACCGATTTCTTCAGCAGCAATAGCAACATTTCGTGTACCATAGGCATTCACAAGAAATGCGCCATCACGATCGGTTTCCGCTTTGTCTACGGCTGTATAGGCAGCCGTATGACAAACCACATTGGGTTTGATTTCGTTAAAAACCTTGCGCACATGATTCAAATCTGTTATGTCCAATTCCTGATGACCAAGTCCGAACGTTTCAAACCCTTTTTCTTGAAGCATGAGGGTGAGTTCAGTGCCCAACTGTCCATGACCACCGGTTACAAGTATCTTACTTGACATAGCTCTTCGCTCCGTATTGCTTCTTGTAGTAGTCCATGTACTCACCGGACTTGATTTTGCGCCACCAGTCTTCATGATCTAGGTACCATTGAATCGTTTCTTTAATGCCGGAGTCGAAGTTAAACTGTGGTTTCCAGCCAAGTTCCGTTTCAATCTTTGTCGGATCAATCGCATAACGACGGTCATGTCCCAAACGGTCTGAAACGTGCTTAATCAGATCACGTGATTTACCAAGTGTATCGACAATGAGTTCGACAATGTCAATGTTGCATTTCTCATTATGTCCACCTACATTATAGATTTCTCCAGGCTTGCCCTTATGCAGCACCAGGTCAATTGCTGCACAATGATCCTCAACATACAACCAGTCACGAATATTCTTACCGTCACCATAGACAGGCAATTCTTTGCCTTCCAGAGCATTTGTGACAACCAAAGGAATCAATTTTTCAGGGAAGTGGTACGGACCGTAGTTGTTCGAGCAACGCGTGATGTTGACGTTCATACCAAAGGTTTCATAGTACGCACGTACCATCAAATCAGCAGATGCTTTACTTGCGGAATAAGGACTGTTTGGTGCAAGTGGTGTCGTTTCCGTAAAGTAGCCGTCTGCGCCAAGAGAACCATAAACTTCATCCGTTGAAATTTGGAGGTATTTATTAATGTTCTTGCTTTTCGCTACATCAAGTAATGTTTGCGTTCCAAGTACATTGGACTTCACGAAAAGATCAGGTTCCGTGATGCTGCGGTCAACATGAGATTCAGCCGCAAAATTCACGACCGTGTCAATGTCATATTGATCAATAACATAGTCGACAAGCTCGCGATTGCAGATATTACCTCGAACAAAGTGGTAATTCGGGTGATCTTCAACGTCCTTTAAGTTCTCAAGATTGCCTGCGTATGTAAGCAAATCATAGTTGACGACCGTATCCTCCGGATGAAACTTAATCATATGATGTACAAAGTTGCTGCCGATAAATCCGGCACCGCCGGTTACAAGTAACTTCATCAGTCTTCAGCTCCCCATTCAAAGTTGATTTCCGCATCTTTCAATAATGGATGATTCTTATCTTTTTCAGAAAGAATCGGATTGCTGACCGGCCAATCGATACCAATCGCAGGATCATTCCACATGATGCCGCGATCAGCCTCAGGCGCATAGTACTCGTCCACTTTATAGATGACATTCACATCAGGTGTCAACGTACAGAAGCCATGCGCAAAACCCTTTGGAATCAGCAATTGACGTTTGTTGTATTCACTGAGAATGAAGCCGCCCCATTTACCGAAGGTTGGTGAGCCTTTACGAATATCAACAACGACATCTAGAATGGCACCTGTGAGTGCTCGAAGCAGTTTGGTTTGACACTTGGGATTTAATTGATAGTGGAGTCCACGCACAATCCCAGGCTCACTTGAGAGCGATTGATTGTCCTGAATAAACTTTGTATGTATTCCGTTTTCAGCTAATTCTTCTGCATTATAGCTTTCCATAAAATAGCCGCGATTATCACCAAACGCTTTGGGTTCGATAATCTTAACACCTTTTAAAAACGTATCAGTAACTTTAACTTTAGACACAATGAGCACCTGCCATTATTTATAATTTTAAATTCGATCTTTCAGAAGACCAAGAAGATACTGTCCATAGCCATTTTTCTTCAATGGTTGGGCGAGTTGGTAGAGCTTCTCAGAGTCAATATAACCCTTTCGATAAGCAATTTCCTCTAAGCATGCCACTTTAAGACTCTGTCTTTTTTCAACCGTCTGGATAAATAGTGAAGCATCTAGTAATGATTCATGCGTACCTGTATCCAACCAAGCGAAACCACGTCCGAGCAACTCTACGTTCAGATTACCTTGTTTCAGGTATTCTTCATTTACTGAAGTAATTTCAAGTTCTCCTCGGTCGGATGGCTTAATGTTCTTGGCAATATCAACAACTTGGTTATCATAGAAATAAAGCCCAGTCACAGCGTAACTCGATTTTGGGACTTCCGGTTTCTCTTCAATAGAAGTCACCTTGCCTGTTTCATCAAATGCAACTACGCCAAAGCGTTCCGGATCCTTAACATTATAACCAAAAACAGTCGCTCCAACTTTTTGTGATGCTGCTTTCTTGAGAATATTAGTAAATCCATGACCATAGAAAATATTGTCACCTAAAATTAATGCAACATGGTCATCACCAATAAATTCTTCTCCCAAGATAAAGGCCTGTGCTAAACCATCTGGGCTAGGTTGTACCTTATATTCCAAATGAATTCCCCAGTCTGATCCATCACTCAGTAATTCCTTAAATCGTGGTGTATCCTTTGGTGTTGAGATGATTAAAATATCTTTAATACCGGCAAGCATTAGTATCGATAAAGGATAGTAGATCATTGGTTTATCATAGATTGGTACTAATTGCTTTGAAATAGATCTTGTTATTGGATAGAGTCTGGTTCCACTTCCACCTGCAAGGATGATACCTTTCAAATTAGCGCCCTTCTCTCACTTTTGTCTTCTGTTTTAGGTTAATTAACAGGGTATTGGCCAGTTCTTTAACAATCTTCTTATTGATAAATAGATATATTATATATGTAATTAAATATATTAAAAAACCAATGAAGGGAATAATAAACCAAGCTGTACAGATAAAAATTATCGATAACATAATTTCTATCATTAAATGTCTAGAAGTAGAAACTGATAAAACTTTTGAAAGATATTTTTCTGCTATAATGCTCCTAAATGTCACTGAAACAACCATCGAAAGAACAACTGCAGTGACATTTTCAATAGCATAAACACTAATTAGAATGAGCAGACTGCTGAATGCCATGGCAATTAAATTTATTAATAATAAAACCTTTTCTTTTCTTAACACTTTTAGGTAGGTATTATATAATACCTGCATTTTCCCTTCGAAGATGCACAGTGGTAAGAGTATAATCATATACCGCAAACTCTCTTGATATTGTGGCAACCACATCCCTAATACTAAAGATATTGGAAAATAAAATAGTGGTATTACTAAAAAAACTACGCCAAAATTATTACGTATTTTCTCGTAGTACTTCTTTAAATTTTTTCCTTTTGATTGCCGTAATGCTGGGAATAAAACCATACTTACCTGACTCAAAAAAACTAAAAAAAGATTGGTTAATGACAGCGAAAAAGAAATCTTACCAAATGTATTTATTCCCCATCTATGGTCAATAAAGAATTGTCCCATACCAATAATAAGCATACTAGCAATATTGGCTACCATCAAATTAATTCCTATTGCTATATTTTTCCCTAATTCAATAATTGTTTGCTTCACATTCATTAAGTGGATAAATATTACTTTTTTTCCTTTGTATAAACAATATATTAAGGAAACCAATTTACTCACCAAAAATAAAATGACAAAAATTTCAAAATGTGATTCACGGAAGACCAGTAAAGCAAAAATAGACAAAATAAAAAACACCTTATCTATAATTACCGAGAAAGAAAACAATTTTGTCAAATTAACCGCTTGAAAAATATATCCAATAAATCCACTAGCATTAACAAATATTATACACACAGCAACTGTTATAAAAACAAACATTCGAGAACCACTATCAGCATAAAGAACCGCGTATATTGAGATTCCAATTGCTACAATGGTTTGTATAGCAACTGATGCCCAAAATTGTGATCCTAAAAGCTGATAATCCAACTTTTCATAGTAATCACCACCATACCTAAGGTATACTCCGTCATTTAGACCTAAATGAAAAAAACCAACATAACTACTATAGAAGATAAATAATTGCCAATAACCAAATTCGGTAACACCTAAAAGCTTGGGCACCAGAAGAGACATTAATACACTCACAATTAATGAAACTCCTTGTGCAGCAAAAGCAACCAGTAAATTATAAATAAATGATCGAGACCTATTGCTCGCTTCCATTTCAATTACTCCATATTAATTCATTTTTTTAAATTAAACACTTGATATTATTTTAGAAATAAGGCATCTCTAATGCCCTTAACAATAAAATGAGCACGTTTCTTTTTTTCAGTTTGATTTTTAATTATTATTTTAGTTAAATTCTTAAATGCTTTATATATCATATACAGAAAAGCCAGCAAATGAGTGCCATCGGAATTTAGTTTACACACCCAATAACGATTTCTTGTATAGTAGTATTCAGTCTTAGGTGAAATATTATTTTCACCGCCTGATGCCATTGATACCTTATGATAAACAACAGATTTAGGAACGTACAATATTTTCCATCCATGCTTATGTGCCCTAATGTTAAAATCCGTTTCTTCATAATACAAAAAGTAATTTTCATTTATATAACCAATTTTATTAATCAGATTGGTTCTAAAAATTAAAGAACAACCCGTGATATAATCTACTTCTTTTTCAACATTATAAATGACATTATCTTTTTCTTTATATCCAATATGTGCTGTTTTTCCAGTTCTAATATCAAACTTACCACCTGCAAACCAAAGAGTGTCGCTTCCATAGTAATAAATTTTTGAACCTGCAATACCGACATCTGCATTACTTTCCATTCTTTCAACCAATGCAGACAATGCTCGTTGATCAACAACAGTATCATTGTTAAGAAGCCAAATGTACTTAATGCCTAGGCTATACGCCTTTTTAATGGCAATATTGTTTCCACCAGCAAACCCCAAGTTTTTTTCTGTTTTTATCAAATCAATTTTATATAAATAGTTTTTATTTGCAAGTAGTGTCTTTAAATTTTCAAATGAATTATCAGTGGAACAATTATCAACTACGAAAACCCGAAAATTATTGAACGATAAGGAGTTTAGGCTTTTTAAACATTCTTTTGTGTCGTTATATCCATTCCAATTGACCAATATAATAGCAACAGAAGGTTCCTTCATTAATCTACCCCATTTATTTAATCATCAGTGAAAAGCGATTCATACTTATTAACTATAGAATTCCACGAATAAAATTCCAATATTCTTTTTTGAGCCTTAATTTTTAATGTTTGGACTTCCTCAGATGAAAATCCATCAGCTTTATCTATTAAATTTGCTAGGTTGCCTTCAGCCTTATTGAAATACAAAGCACTTTCCTGACCAACTTCTTGATTAAAAACAACATTTAAAAGAAGATTTAAAGACGTAGAAGACAGTGCTTCCAGTAAGGAAGGATTTGTTCCTCCAACCTCATGACCATGGAAATAGCCATATGCTTCTTCTCTTATTTTTTTCAATAAAGCAGTGTCATACACTGTGCCTACAAATTTGATTCGTTTATCTTGGTTGAACTTTGTTTTTTGTACTAATTCATCAAAAAAAGTGTTTTTTTCAACATTTGATATAATTACTAAATCTTTATTAGTGTTGGAACTCATAAATTCTTTAATCATTAGCTCATAATTATTTTCTGGTACAAATCGACCAACAATCAAATAATACTGTTTTGAATGAACATGGTTTTTTTGTTGCCATGCCACTAATTTTTCATCATTATCCTGCAAGGAAGATTGAATTACATCAGCCCCATATGCAATAAAAGTCGTTTTAGGCTGATAATTTTTATAAGTAGATAGGATGTAATCTTCAATTCCCTTAGAGTCACAAACAAGTAAATCCGCATTTTTTACCATTAGGCGCTCCGAAATTTTCCAGTATAATCTTACTGGCCGACTCCATTTGCTTCTCTTCCATTCATGACCATCAGGATTTACAAACAATTTCGCACCCAGTTTATGAAGGATTCTTCTATAATGAGAAATAAACGGCCCAATTCTGCATGCTAGGACATATACAATACTATGTTTCAGTTTATTCTTTTTGATATATTCAATACAACGTTTAATGCTATAAACGTCATAAAGGATTGCTTTTGCACTGCCAATGTCTTTTACATCTACATTAAAGCAGTGTGCATCATTATAAAAAAAATCGTTATTATTATCTGCTAAACACGAAACATGATATTGAATTTTTTTGTTAACCTTTTGTTTGGTAAGTTGGTCTACAAAAGTTTCAAACCCCCCATAGTTAGCCGGGATTCCCTTTGAACCAATAATAAAAACATCCATTTATCTTTCTCCTCTATATTCATCAATAAATTTCTTTGTACATTTGTACAGTAGCCCGCGCAATCAACTCCCAGCTATGTTCAAATTTCACATGATTAAATGCATTATTTTCAATCAATTTCATTTTTTCATTATTATTTATTATATATACTATCTTTTTTGCCAGATCTTCAGAATCATTGGTTTTAAACGTATATCCATTCTTTCCGTCCTGAATTATCTCTTTCATTCCAGGTAGATCCGACGCGAGCACAACTTTTTTATAGGACATAGCGTTTAGTAAAACTCCACTTTGGTAAATTTTTTTATAAGGAAGAACTACTAAATCAGCAGCAGCAAAATAGTAGTCAACTTCGTTGTCTGGTATATATTGAATATTAAGCAAAAAATATTTCTCAATATGATTTATTTTGATTTGATCGAGGTACTTATTAATATCATTTTTCCATACCTTACCAGCAACAACAACTTTAATATGTTTATTTTGTTTAATAACATAAGGTATTGAATTAATAAGTATATCTAATCCTTTTACCTCTTTAATTTGACCGAAAAACAGTATTACCAAATCATCTTTCGATAAGTTGCCAATTTTCTTAATCCCGTCTGACCTGGTTATATTATAGTTTATATTGCTAATATAATTGCCATGCGGTATAGTTCGAATTTTCTTTTCAGCAACATGTACCTTTGCAATTATTTCATTCTTTGATGATTGATTATGAACAATTACTCTATCAGCAAGTAGATATATCAGTTTAGTTAGAAACAGACTTCCTTGTTTGGAAAAACTCTCTATATCATGTGCTGTGACTACTATCCTTTGCCCTGACGCTTTCCCAAACACCACGCAAAGTAGTTCTATTACTGTATATTTAAAGAAATGATAATGAATAATTTTTGAGTGATTTTTTTTCGATTTTATTATTGATCTAATTAGCCCATTAATAAAACGCAAGCCCCTTATTATACTTGAATCTTTGCCGTATATTTTTTTGAATGTTTTATTTATGGCGAATGTTTGATTATTAGAGTCTGTCTCATCGCAGGTATAAAGTGACACTGAAGTATCTAGTTTTTCTATCTCCCTGCACAAATTAAAATCATAATAATTCATGCCTCCATGACCGCCAACCGGTTCAATCATTGAAATATTCATTTTAGCAGTATCCATTCCTTTATCAAAATTCTTGAGGTTGTTCCATTCAATTTTCGAAATGGCAAGCACCGCTGCAAAGTACAATGAAGGAAGAGCCTCATAAATCACATGTCCACCAAAAAACGAATGAATAATTCCAATAAAAATGCTTAGAAAAACGCTCAAAAATTTGGGATCTAACCAAAATTTAATCATTATTCTGATGGCTGCATAAGTTCTTACAATAATTAATAGACAAATGAAAGTAAATATCCATATACCTGAATTATACAAGAGGCCGTAATAATCCATTTCCATGGAACCAAATCCCTGATAGTTCCGATGTACAATCCAATTGACCGTGGAATAGCTAAGCCCAAATAGAAATACGGGATTAACCCATGATGGTAAAGCACTTATATAGTGTTCTACCCACATCACTTGTAAATTTCTATTGGATAACAGAAAGCTATACAAATTCCCCTTCCAATTCTCATTTAGGATAGTTAACTGTCTCTGAATATAATTAATAAGAATATTTCTTGATAAAAAAAGTGCTGCTATAATTAATAAGGCAAGGATTGAAAATAGTATTGTCTTACTCTTTGTCCATCTTGTAACAAATACATATGCTATAACTTGTATAGCAATAATGAGAATTAAACCAATAAGACCAGATCGTGTTCCTATGATTGAAAGTGAGGATAAAATCAAGAGGTAGTTAATTAAATATCGTTTTAAGTTTGTTCTATAGAACATATAAATACAGAGCGGAGCAACAATAAGAAGTGTTGCTGTAATACCATTTTGTATATCAAAAAGCCCTTTGTAACCAAAGCGCTCTATTGGTGCACCAGCATATGTTTTAAATCCTAAACCGAGCGGACTTATTAATACACTTATTGAAATTATATAGGTTGACCAAATCATATATTTTATAATCTCTTGTGCTTTAATCAATCTCTCCTTGAGAAGACTCTCAACAGCAAAAATTGCAACTACAAAAAACACCATTTTAAATACATAATTTGCATCAGCAATAATACTATTCTTACCCAGACCAGCAAATTGATAGTACAGTTCTCCGCAAAACATAAACAAAGTAAAAAAAGATATAATAACGAGATGTTTTTTGTTTTTGATCAGCGTTATTAAATAAATTAAAATAATCCCTCTAAATGCTTGATTTATTGGTGCATTAATACCAAATATATTTTTATTTACTCCATAAATGATATCTAATATTGGGTAAAGTATAAATATGCTGGCAACTATTTTTTTCTTCATCAAATTGTCCTTTCAAGAGCACATAACATGATCTGGTTTGAAATAGGTAATAGGATCAAATATTAATAAGCATCTTTCGAGCCAACTATTACGCCCACAGTTTTTACTATTATTTTAAAGTCCTCAAATACAGATCTATTTTGAATATATTTCAAATCGAGCTCAACCATTTCTTTAAATCCAAGTTCACTTCTACCACTTACTTGCCAAAGTCCTGTACACCCTGGTGTAACAAGTAATCTTTGTCTGTCATAATCAGTGTATTCAGCAACCTCCCTTGGAAGGGGGGGCCTGGGTCCAACAAGGCTCATGTCACCTTTCAAGACATTGAATAATTGAGGCAGTTCATCAATACTTGTCTTACGGATGAAATGTCCAATATGAGTAATACGCGGATCATCTTTCATCTTAAACATGGCACCAGTGGTTTCATTGCAATCTAACAGATCATCTAACAACTCTTCAGCATTCGAAATCATTGATCTGAATTTATATATATTGAACTTTTTCCCATTTTTGCCTACGCGAACTTGCTTGAAGATAACTTTTCCCCTTGGATCTTCAAGCTTAATCAGTAGAGCAACAACCAAAAATAATGGGGACAACAAAACAAGACCA
>JARBTT010000210.1 GCA_029240055.1 Anaerosinus sp. | reverse complement strand
TTGAGCTTAGTGGAATAGTTTGCAACGCCGCTCATACCAGCACTTGAAAATACAACCAATACCAAGATACCAGGTAAAATGAAAGCCGTATAGTTTCCTTCCATACTATTGGCAAAAAGGGTACTATAAAGTAATAACCAAATAAGCGGTTGGAGTAGTGTCATAACGATTGTAATCGGATTTTGGAAACGCCATTTTACATTGCGCAAAAAGATATTGAGAGTTTCCACGATTAAGCCCCCTTACTTTCGCCCTGCGTTAGTGTTAAAAATACATGTTCAAGGCTTGGTTCTATCATTCCAATAGAGCAATATGAAATAGCATGATCGATTAAAAGCTTATTGATGGATACTAGGTCATGTTCCTTATCATTTACCGTTAATATCATTATGCGATCTTTGAAGTGGATAGCTGATACAAATGGTTGTTTGGATACTAATCGTTCAAGCGGCTTGATATCAGCAGGATTGGTTAACGTAATTTGTAGCAATTTTTGCCTTGTATATCTACGCAAGTTTTCGGGTGTGTCCTGAACCAGTTCATGACCGTCTTTTAGGATACAAATTGTGTCACTCAAGTGTTCCGCTTCCTCTAAATAATGTGTTGTCATAAAAACTGTCGTGCCATAGTCTTTACGGATTTTTTCAATGATTTCCCAGACTGCTTTGCGTGACTCAATATCTAAAGCAACCGTTGGTTCATCCAGAAATAATAGTTTGGGGCGGGAAATCATGCTCATGGCAATATCTAGACGGCGTTTCATACCGCCTGAATAAGTAGTGACACGATGATCGGAAAAGTCTTCTAGAGCAAAAACATGGATAAGCTCATCAATTCTTTCTGCTGCGGTAGCTTTATCTAGCTGGTAGAGCCTGCCCTGAAACAACATGTTTTCCATTAAAGTTAAATGATTATCTATAGAGATTTTCTGTGCTACACAGGCAATCTGTTTTCTCACAAAGGCTGCTTCATGGCATAAATCTTTGCCAAAAACTTTGACCGAACCAGATGTCGGTGTTAAATAGGTGGTCAGTGTATTGATCAGTGTAGATTTCCCGGCACCGTTTTGCCCTAGCAACGTAAATATCTCGCCCTCTTTAACAGTCATACTTAAATGATCCAGCGCTTTCTTGCCATTACGATAAATTTTTGTTAAGTTATTGATTAAAATTGCTTCCAAAGAAATATCTCCTTCATTCATTGTAGTATAGCTGAAGCATTCTGTTTTTTTTATGGCAAGTTATGATTCTGTAGTTTTAATTCTTTGCGTGCCAACAGGATAAGCTTCAATAGCTGATTTCATCACTTCCTCGATGTTGAGTTTAACAAGATATAAAAAATATATCCTCTCATTTATTGCACAGATTTGTAAGCTGATTTTAGATAGAAAGAATGTTTAGCTGGTTTTATGCTAAACAAAAAGAGCTAGCATAAATGCTAGCCCCAGGCTGTCGACAAAATAAAATATTTGTGTTGATGATTTAGAAAATATCTAAATCCGTTCCACTTATAAATTAGTACGAAGATAGGCTGCCGGTTGGTGAGAAGTACTCAGATGCTAGGCACAGTAAGGGAGTGCGAAGGAGTCGTACTTTCGTACGTCGACGAGCAGTATCTTGCTGTAACGACGCAGAAGAGTGCTTATCGCCGACCCGCGGCCTGTCTGTCCATAGTTTGTCTACAGGCTGAAGCTAGCATAAATGCTAGCCCCTTTAAATTTATATAATATAGAACGTCTTTTTGTATAGTTTTCTAATTTTTTCTTATGACCAAATGAAATAGCCAAGTACAATAACCCCAAGCACGATACGGTAGTAACCAAAGGCTTTAAAATCACTTGTCTTAATATAGGAAATTAAGAATTTAATCGTAATAATGGATACAATGAACGCAGAAATTAAGCCGACCACAAGGATTTGTATTTCTTCTGTGGTATAATTAAAGCCAAATTTCACAACCTTTAACAAGCTCGCGCCAAACATAACTGGTACAGCCAAAAAGAAGGAAAATTCTGCGGCAACTTCTCTTGAACAGCCAATCAGCATTGCTCCCAAAATTGTCGCACCGGAGCGTGATGTTCCCGGAATCAAGGCTAATACTTGGAAACAGCCAATGCCAATCGCCTTGGCAAAGCTAAGTTTATGCAAATTCGTCACTTGTGGTCTAACGTTTTTATTATGATTTTCTAATGCGACAAATAAAACCCCATAGATAATCAAGGTAACGGCTACAGTTTGATAATTATAAAACATCGCATTCAGCATATGGTCAAATGGCAACCCAATCGCTGCCGCTGGAATTACAGCTACGATAACTTTCATCCATAATGAAATCGCTTCTTGCTTGATGTAAATGCCACGATTGAAAGAAACCGGACAAAGTTTTTGCCAATAGATTGTAACTACCGCCATAATTGCGCCCAATTGAATGACAACGAGAAACATTTCTTTGAAAGCTGGGGTGATGCTTAATTTGATAAATTCATCTACTAAAATCATATGGCCAGTACTACTGATTGGCAACCATTCTGTAATACCTTCTACGATTCCAAGAAATATTACTTTTAACATTTCTAACACTGATATAACAACTCCTTAACATACAAAAATGACATACAAAGAAATTCTACTCTATGTTTCATAAATATGCAATCGTTCTGATGCTATTTGTCAATAATCATGGTAAAAGTTTTGAAGACTGCCTGGACCTAATAAATTTTCTGCTTAATAAAAATAAAAAAATGACCATATTATTGAAATCAAAAAGATACTGGAGTATATTTGGATTGGCTATTATTTAGCAGTAACGATAGTTTTTTGTAAAAAGAGAATGTGTCTTCGTGTTATATAACTATAGGAATTATTTCTTTTGATGAAACAAGAAATCTGTTTTATAGGAGCGTTAGTATTGAATAAAATAAAATTAGAAAAAGAAGCGATGCTTAAGATGTTAGCCATCTATTGTAAGAGTAAACACAAGCATCAAGCTGGTTTATGTGAAAAATGTGTGGAGTTATTAGAGGAAGTTCATAGACGCTTAGAGCATTGTCGATTTGGTGATAATAAACCGGCTTGTGGGAGTTGTAACATAAATTGCTATCGTGGTGACAAGTTTAAAGAAGTGGCTGCGATTATGCGTTATTCAGGACCAAGGATGTTATTTTATCACCCGATTCTCACAATACAGCATTTGATTGATGTAAAATTTAAGAATAAAAGGTAGTCATTAAACACCGCAACGGTTTAAGAAGAATACTCTAATAGTGTAAGTAAATACTAGGAGGAATCTTTAAATGTCAGATTGCTGTTGCGATCATCATCATAAAAAGCATTGTTGCCCAGAATGTCATCATGAATGTGAACGTAGGTGCCCGGCATGTGGTCATTTATGTCCATGGGATTGTCATAGGTGTTTAAGATGTGGCCATCATTTTTGTGATAAACATGAGTGCTCACATTGCCACTTTGAATTCTAGACTAAAACGTCCTTCGGGGCGTTTTTTTTATGTAGATATGGATCTTCCAATTTTGATAAGCATCTATTTAGCTGGGGCGCGAGCATGAAAATTGTCCTATATGTGACAAATTGGTACTATATAGGAGGAAAAGAAAAATAATTATAGAAATAGTAATCTAAGGAAGCAAAAGAATAGTAGTTTATTTTTATAGGGGGATTTTTTTTTGGAGAAAAAACTTAGATATCGATTGATTACAGGAAAAGATGATGCAACTTTTTGCCAGAGAATTTCGGATTTATTAGATGAAGGCTATATGTTGTATGGATCACCTTCTTGTACTTTTAATGGAACCAATGTTATTGTGACACAAGCGGTGATTCTTAAGGATACTGCTAAATAGGCAAATGTATAGTCTATGTGATTACAACATTATTATCATCATTTTGTAATTTATCTTAGGAGGATAGCTTAGCGTTATACTCCTTGAACCTAATTTGTAACAGTTTCGTAGTATAATTAGGAAATAAAATGAGGGGCAATTTGTAGAAAAAAGAGGTTTTTATGTTTAAAAAGTGTTTGAATTTTTTGTATAAAGCTAAAAAAAAGGTAAATGAAGAGATCATTCTAGATCATGACCGTCCGAATAAATATCTAATTGAATTGCGTCAAATAGAGAAGATTTATCATACAGATGCCGGAAATTTTACAGCTCTACGTGGTGTTGATTTACAAGTGAATACGGGAGAATTTTTAGCTATTATCGGCAAGTCTGGCAGTGGAAAATCTACAATTTTAAATATGATTACAGGCGTTGATCGCCCTACCTCTGGTGAGGTAATGATAAATGGCACAGCTGTGCATGCCATGAAAGAAAATCAGCTGGCGGTGTGGCGTGGGCGCAATATCGGTATTGTATTTCAGTTTTTCCAATTGCTCCCGACCTTGTCTGTCATAGAGAATATTATGTTACCAATGGATTTTTGCAATATGTACCAACCTGCTGAGCGATGGGAACGGGCGATGACGCTATTAAAAATGGTTGAAATGACTGCGCAGGCGAATAAACTACCGACAGAACTTTCTGGTGGTCAGCAACAGCGGGTGGCGATTGTACGTGCATTGGCGAATGACCCGCCGATTATTGTAGCCGATGAGCCTACAGGAAATCTCGATTCTAAAACGGCGGATGCGATTTTTACTTTGTTTGATGAGTTGGTTAGTCGAGGTAAGACGATTTTAATGGTTACACATGATAGTGATATACAAAGACGTGTTAGGCGGGCAATTACTGTTGCAGATGGTGAAATCGTGCATGAAAGTGCAGGAGGAAGTCCTGTATGATGATTGGCGTGCGGTGGCGCAAAGTAGTAAGGGATTTGTTAAATAATAAGATTCGTACAATGCTCGTAGTGCTATCTATAGCAGTCGGTGTTTTTGCCATAGGAATGGTGGCTGGTACCTATGAAATTATAGCGCGAGATTTAAGCAGTAGTTACAAAGCAGTAAATCCAGCAATGGCAACCGTTTATTCCAGTACGTTTAAGGAAGAGTTTGTCGAAACTATCCGTAAAATTAAAGGTGTGACCGGGGCTGAAGGTCGGCGTACTGTATCCATGCGCGTAAAGGTGGCGCCTGATAAGTGGCAAAAGATGGAGTTATATGTAATTCCTGATTATAAGGATATTCATATCAATAAGCTAAAATTGATTAGCGGTTCGTGGCCACCACCAGAGCGACAAATGCTGATTGAACGCAGCGGATTGGATGATCTAAAAGTCTGCGTAGGTGATGCAGTGGAGATTGAAAGTCCGGATGGTAAAAAACGCAGCCTGCGTATTGCGGGCATTGTTCATGATATTAATCAGAGTCCTACTGCTTTTTCGGGCAACATCTATGGATATATCACGCTTGATACATTGGCTGCATTGGGACTGACAAGAGAGC
>JARBTT010000209.1 GCA_029240055.1 Anaerosinus sp. | reverse complement strand
ATCAAAATTAGCTACACAACCGGCATAATATAAATATTCCGCTTGTGGATTTTCCTGAATAGTAGGTACAGACAACTCTGCGGCCCATTGAAGACCGTCTTTGTGACTATAACCCCAAGGATTGCCCTGCCCAGCGATCCCAGCAAAGACTTGCTTCATGCCCTCATTTATATTACCTGTGGTCAATACCAAGTAACGGCGCATATCAATTAGTTTCGGGATATGTTCAATGGATACCGGGCAGGCCTCCAGGCACGCCCCACAGGTTGTACAACTCCAAATAAATTCCTGTTCAAACAATCCCCCGGCCAGATTATTTTTGAATTTATCTCCCTTGGCCTTTTTATCTGTTCTATTTGCTTTATCTGTTTTAGTTTTCGTACCTATTTCTTGGTTTGTAACAGCCATCGAATTTTTTTCCTTTAGTAACAGGGGAGCTCTTATTTCGATATGTTTACGCAGACGACCATTTATGGCCCGTGGTTTAAGCGGATCACCACTTAGTTGCGCTGGACATTGGCCATTACACCGTCCACATTTAACACAAGAATACGCATCAAACAGTTGCTTCCAGGTAAAATCCTCCATGCGGTTGGCCCCAAACACTGCTTTTTGCTTGCCGTCCTGTTGGATTTTACTTAAAGCGCCCTTAGGAGCAAGAGTATGCCAGTAAGCATTAAAAGGGGCAAAAACCAAGTGTAAGTGCGAAGAATTAGGAATAATAAAACATAATGAAAATACAGCCAGGAAATGAGTCCACCAGAAAATAGACATAATCTTATATAAAGTAACTTCATTAATATTTACAAAAAACTGCGAACTAGCAAAAGCCAGCGGGGCAG
Organism: Anaerosinus sp.; assembly: GCA_029240055.1. Taxonomy (GTDB): domain Bacteria; phylum Bacillota; class Negativicutes; order JARBTT01; family JARBTT01; genus JARBTT01. The sequence continues at coordinate 3,293 of JARBTT010000209.1, read as the reverse complement.
CCGTAAACAAATTCAGATCTTGCCCTAAGGCAAACCGGACACCATGAAAGCCAACTTCAGTCAATACGATGGTTAAAATCAAGCCAAGTTTGACAAAGTCGGCGACACCGTTTTTCAGCCATTCCGGCTTCCTGATCGTCCTGCGGGCTGCAGCCCCTAATACGCCTATTATGATCAAAGCATTACAAATATCTTTTACAAACAGAAAATAATAATTATCCCCAATATAGTGAATATTGGTGTTAAACAGCCCTTCTTTGACCATATTCGGCATGCCAATCAGCAAAATCAGAAAGCCAAACACGATGAACAGGTGAAACAACCCAAATACGGGGTATTCCCGGACCTTTCTTTGCACAATTACATTAGCAAAAAAGTATTTCCACCGTTCAACAGGACGGTCATGACAGGTTTCGCTTCTGCCTAATTGCGTAAAACGGTAACGGCGAAAAATTCCGTAGAAAAAATAGCCCACCGAGATTAAGGCCATTAAGAAAAAGATAACTACGTTAAGTTCCCTGGCATCAGTTCCATTTAGTAACCACAAGATCTCTCAGCTCCTCACAAGCACTTCCATGTAGACTCTCGTAAACCCGAAAGCATTTATAGTTCAAAGAATCTCAAAATCAGCAATACGTTCCAGTACGTCTTTTTTTATTACGATGGTTACGGGATTGAAAAAATAGTTAGTTGAACTAAATAACTAGCGTTACAATTTTTCCCGGCTATTAACGGTTACTACGGGGTTTTCTACCGATTGGAGCGTCGTCAGTCGTTGTTTTGCTTTGGAAAATGCCTGGCCAGTTTTTCCATTAACAGGATCAGGAACTGCTGTTCCTCCGGGGTCAAATAGCCGAGTGGGCCGGCCAATTTCTCGACAAATTTGGATTCTGAATGGTGAAATATGTTTTGCCCTTTATCGGTTAAGCATATTATCCGCACTCTGGCGTCGGCAGCATCTGTAAATCGGACAATAAAATCAGCATTCTCCAAACGATCAAGCATTTGCGACATAGTGCTGGGACGAACACCTATCATTTTTGCAAGATACCCAGCGGTACATTGCTTCCGTTCCCACACAGTCTTCAATATCCACCACTGAACCTTTGTAATAGGTGGTAATACATGCTGGTCTGTCGAGTCGAACTTCGGATTACGCAGTTTGCGATTAATTTTATGAATCAAAGTGTACAAATGCTCGGTTTTGTCATATAGCGACAAGGAATCACCTCAGAAAAATATAGTTAGTTATACTAAACAAAATAGTGCACCTAATATTTCATCCCCCTCAAAACCAATGATAGTTTATGCATCTTTTTCTGCACTGCTGTGTTGTCGTCGCCTTACATATTCCCGCTATGCACGGCCAAAGACACGTAGCATACAGGCTAATTAAAGCAGATCTTAATGACTCAGTTAGCGCCCGGTGCCTTGCATTGCGAAAAAATCCACCCAAGATTCTTTAGGTTTTAAGGAAGATGAGGTACTAATCTCTTCCGTGAGAGCTATTGGTATATCAACTAACTTAATCACTCAATCAGGTGTGCGGCCATTAAACTGGGAATTAAGCCTGCCAGTACAATAGTTAGTTGAAACGAATGGAGTTTGTTAGCTTTTAGGACATTATCTAATATCTTTCATTTGTTTTTGTTAGGTTATGAATTATATTTCTTACAACTCAATCTCAAAACAAGCCGTTATCAACTGAATTATTAAATAACAATATAACATTACCAGTCTAAAATAATATAATTGTTTGTCATTCAATATTTTTTGTTCGTTTTTGTTAGTTTTTGTTTGTTTTACATTTTTCTACATCGATTATGAAATTCCTCCCATGTTTCAGTAAATATTTTAGGGATGAACAAAGCAAATTAACTCGCCCGGTTTGATCCATTCTTCTTTAAAATAGGGATAAGACGGAGAGCCGACTGTCCCTGAGGCGGCCGTACTGATGATATCGGCATCCTTGACTGCCGCTTGCAGGCTATCCGCAACTAATTTATCGATAGACGCCCGGCTACGGCCATGAAAATAAAGGCGCCCAATTCCTGTGGAATCAGACGCCTTTATCTTATGCACCTATTGTGACATTCGCAAAGCAAGCACGAGAACCATTCTCGTGCTTGCTATCACAACACTTACAGGTCAACAATCTTCGTTGCAATATTTTTGCAAAATTCACTGTCATGCTCCACAAATAGAATAGTTGGCGAGTATTCAAGCAGTAATTCTTCTATTTGCATGCGAGAGATAACATCGATAAAATTAAGTGGTTCATCCCAGATATGCAAATGAGCTTTCTCACAAAGGCTTTTGGCAATCAGCACTTTTTTCTTTTGTCCACCACTAAAATCAGACATGTCCTTTTCAAATTGAACTCTTGAAAAATCAAGTTTTCTTAAAATAGCCTTAAAAAGACTTTCATCAATACCATGTTCGGTGGCATAGTCGGTTAAGTTGCCCCTAAGGTGAGAGGTATCCTGCGAAACATAGGATATTTTAAGCTGGCTTGCTTTTCTGAAAGTGCCTGTATAAGTGATGTTTTCTCCGCAAATCAGCTTAATAAGGCTTGACTTCCCTGAGCCGTTTTTACCGCAAAGCGCTACTCTGTCACCCTGCTCAATGGTAAAACTTACGCTCTCACAAGCTGTCTTCTCACCATAGAATAAAGCTACATTTTCAATCTCTATAAATCGCTCTGCATGAAAATTAAGCTGAGAAATTTTTAACCGCTCAGAGCTTTCAATATTTTTGAGAAGCTTAGCCTTATCCTCAATAGCTGATTGTTGTCTTGATTCGATTGCCTTAGAACGTTTCATCATCTTTTCAGCCTTGTGACCTAAATAACCTCTATCCGGCCTTAAACCTGAATTCCTAGTACCCAACTTTGTTTTCTCCACTTTATCCGACCAATCAGATGTACGTTTTGCGGCAGATGACAAGCGGGTAATATCTTTTCGGAGTTTTTCGTTTTCTGCAAGCTCAAAATTGTCCTGCATCTTTTTGTTTTCCCACCAAGACGAAAAAGTCCCTTTTTGAATTTCAATATCTGTTTTGTTAATTGAAAGGATGTGGTCAACGCTGTTATCAAGAAAGGCTCTGTCATGAGATACCAAAATGAAACCACGTTTAGATCTGAGATAGTCACTGACAATTTTTCTTGCCTGCATATCAAGGTGGTTCGTCGGCTCGTCAATCAGCAAGAAACTATTCTCTTTAAGGAACAAGGTTGCAAGCAACACCTTTGTTTGCTCTCCGTTTGAAAGTGTATCAAAAGGGCGATATAAAAC
>JARBTT010000208.1 GCA_029240055.1 Anaerosinus sp. | reverse complement strand
CGACTTTCTGGTAAAGTTGATGCATTTGGTCTGGGAGGAACAGATTTATACATATATGCGGGTGAAAAGCGATATACATTTAGAGAATCAAAAGAATTTGTTAGAGCAGCAGGTTCAACACCGATCGTCGATGGTAGTGGGCTGAAAAATACATTAGAAAGGCGTGTTGTTGAAAAATTACAAAAAGATAAGATTCTTGATTTTACGAATTTGCCAGTTTTATTAGTTTGTGGTGTTGATCGTTTTGGCATGGCAAGTGCACTGCACCAATTAAAAAGCGATCTCGTATTTGGCGATTTATTGTTTGGTTTAGGTGTGCCAATTGCGATACGAAATATTGCATATTTAAATAAGTTTGCCCATGTATTGGCACCGATCATTACCAAGTTTCCGATTCGATATTTTTATCCAATCGGTAAAAAGCAAGAAGAAAGTAAACCAAGGTTTTCCGCCTATTTTAACCAAGCCAAAGTAATTGCTGGAGATTTTCATTTTATTAAGCGGTATATGCCAAAAAAAATAGTCCAAAAGATTATTTTAACCAATACGGTAACTCCAGATGATAAAACGCTACTTTGCAAAGCTGGGGCTCAGATGCTTATCACGACGACACCAGAATTTGAGGGGCGGTCTTTTGGTACAAATATGATGGAAGCGATGCTTGTAGCAAGTAAAAATATAAATAAAAAAATGTTAACTTCAAAAGACTATGACCAGCTATTAAATGAATTTGATATGCAACCTCATATCGAATATTTCAATAAAAAGTAGAAAAGATAGTTTTACTTTGATTTTGAGGGGATGGTTATATGGAAAAATTTGCATTCGTTTTACATCCATTGGAGACGATGGATTTTGCCCGTAAATATTCTATTGCCAAGAAGATATCGCCAACTATACTAGAAGGTATCTTAAAATATATACCACCAATAAAGGTTTCTCATATTTCAGGCATAACGTCACCTTATAATGAAGCTGAAGGATGGTTTGTTGCCTGCCCGTTAACATCCAAGCAGATGATTACTTTATCAGAAGATTACGTGCTTAATAAAATTATCAAAACAGGAAAGCTTGCCGAAAAATTGGGAGCAAAAATTTTGGGCTTGGGAGCATTTACTTCAGTTGTTGGTGATGCCGGAATCACGATTGCAAAGAATTTACAGATTCCTGTGACAACAGGTAACAGTTATACAGTTGCTACTGCAATAGCAGGAACGAAAAAAGCAGCAAGTATCATGGGGCTAGAAATGAAAAAAGCAAATGTGGTTATCTTGGGAGCTACGGGCTCAATTGGCGCAGCTTGTGCGCAAATCCTCGCTAGTGAAGTGAAGTATTTAACATTAGTTGCTCGCGATGAACTCAAGCTTGAAAAAGTTGCTAAGAAAATTTATGCTGATTTTGGTTTATCCGTGCGAGTTACGAATCATAGTAAAGTGGCGTTACGTTCAGCAGATATCGTAATCGCGGTTACAAGTGCGTTAGATAGTATCGTTGAAGTTGAAGATTTAAAAGTAGGTGCGATTGTTTGTGATGTTGCCAGACCGAGAAATGTCTCGCGAAAAGTTGCCCAGTTACGAGATGATATTTTAGTGATCGAAGGTGGCGTAGTAGAAGTGCCGGGAGATGTAAATTTTGGCTTTTCCTTTGGCTTTCCCGAAAAGATGGCGTATGCTTGTATGGCGGAGACGATGATTTTAGCATTGGAAGGACGCTATGAAAGCTTTACATTGGGTAGGGAGCTGACCGTAAAACAAATTGAAGTGATGAGTCAATTGGCTGATAAACATGGTTTTCGCCTGGCAGGATTAAGAAGTTTTGAGCGTGCGATTACCGCAGAAGAAATAAATCAAATTAAAAGCAATGTAGCGCAAAATGGCAAGGTAAGAAAGGATGCCGGTTGAGATTAGAATTAATTGACAAAAAGATTAAAAAAACATATAATGTTGAATAATTGGTAGGGTTGATATGACTTAAAGTGTCAAGTTATACTTGGCACTATTTATATTGCCGTAGCAGATTATTTTTGAAATTGTATTTATTATTACTCTATTATGAATCGTCATATAACAGAGACTAAGAGTAAAAAGGAGCGCATATAAATGGCTGAAAAGCAAGTAATGCTAACTGTAGAAGGACTTAAAAAGTTAGAAGAAAAACTTGAGCATTTAAAAACAGTACGTAGAGGTGCTGTGGCTGAACGTATCAAACAAGCAATTGATTTTGGTGATATTAGTGAAAACTCTGAGTACGAGGATGCAAAAAATGAACAAGCATTTATTGAAGGGGAAATCATGACCCTTGAAAAAATGCTTCGTAATAGTCAGATCATTGAAGATGGCGCTGATAATGAAACAGTTCATTTAGGATGTATTGTTATTATTAAAGATATGGAATTCGATGAAGACCTTAAATATACTATTGTTGGCTCGGCGGAAGCGGATCCTACAGAATTTAAAATATCAAACGAGTCGCCTGTAGGGCAAGCGATTATTGGTCAAAGAGTTGGTAGTATTGTAGAAGTTCATGTACCAGCTGGTGTTTTAGAATATAAAATATTGGAAATTAGACACGCGTAATCGTAATAGAGTGTAATTACTGATAGAAAATTTACGTTGTATTAGGTTAGGCTAGATGTAAGCGCTAGAGGAGAATGGTTAAATGAGTGAAGTAAACGAACAACAAATTCAAACAGAAGATTTAAATGAATTGATGAAAGTTCGTCGTGAAAAATTGGCGGCTATTGCTGAAAAAGGAATCGAACCTTTTGGTCGTCGTTATAGTTATACCCATCATGCAATGCAGATTGTTGATGAATTCGAAAAATTAGAAGGTCAAACCGTAAGTGTTGCCGGTAGACTTATGGCAGTACGTGGGCATGGTAAAGCAAGCTTTACAACTGTAAGTGACATGAGTGGCAAAATCCAATTATATTTCCGTCAAGATGTATTAGGTGAAGAAGCTTATGCAAACTTCAAACTTCTTGATATCGGTGATATTATTGGGGCGGAGGGTATTGTATTTAGAACACAACGTGGTGAAATCAGTTTAAAAGTAACCGCATTTGAAATTCAAGCAAAATCACTTCGTCCACTACCAGAAAAATTTCATGGCTTAAAAGACGTAGAAACTCGTTACCGTCAACGTTATCTTGATTTAATTGTGAATCCAGAAGTAAAAGATACTTTTGTACTTCGTAGCAAAATCATTAAATCCATGCGCCATTTCTTGGATGCAAGAGATTTCTTAGAAGTTGAAACTCCAATGATGCACCCAATTGCAGGTGGTGCGGCCGCTCGTCCTTTCGTTACGCATCATAATGCGCTTGATATGGATTTATATATGCGTATTGCCCCAGAGCTTTATTTGAAACGCTTAATTGTTGGTGGTTTTGAAAAAGTTTATGAGCTAGGTCGTGTATTTAGAAATGAAGGTATTTCAGTAAGACATAATCCTGAATTTACATCTGTAGAAATTTACCAAGCTTTTGCAGATTATAATAATTTAATGGATCTAACTGAAGACATTATTATTGACATTGCAGAAGAAGTTCTAGGCACAACAAAAATTAAGTATCAAGGCGTAGATATTGATCTTAGCAAAGGCTGGAAACGGATTAATATGAGCGATGCGGTTCTTGAGATTACGGGCAAAGACTTTAGTAAAGTAACTACGTTAGAAGAAGCCAGAGCAATAGCAAGTGAACTTAACGTGAAATACGAAAAAAATCATGGCATTGGCGGAATTTTAAATGCCGTATTTGAAGATAAAGTAGAAGAAACATTAGTACAACCTACATTCATCACAGGTCATCCAACAGAAATTTCTCCACTTGCAAAACGCAATAAAGAAAATCCTGAAATTACGGATCGTTTTGAAATCTTTATTTACGGTAGAGAAATGGCAAATGGTTTCTCCGAGTTAAATGATCCAATTGATCAAGAAGGTCGTTTCTTAGACCAAGTAAAACAACGTGAATCAGGGGATGCGGAAGCCCATATGATGGACACGGATTACGTTACTGCTCTTGAATTTGGTTTACCGCCAACAGGTGGTCTTGGAATCGGTGTTGACCGTTTAGTTATGTTATTAACTGATAGTGCATCCATTAGAGATGTATTGTTATTCCCACATATGAG
>JARBTT010000207.1 GCA_029240055.1 Anaerosinus sp. | reverse complement strand
CCTGATTATAGTTTTAGAAGACTGGGCTCAACCATAGAGGGGGATCAGTCCATAATAATAGACTGATCCCCCCTCTTCCATTATAATCAAACTTTAAATTTGGCGATTGCACTTTGCAACTCATTGGCAAGCATCGCTAGACTTTGACTCGCTGATGCAATCTCCTGCATGGACGCCGATTGTTCTTCTGTAGCAGCTGACACAGATTGTACTTCTGCAGCGCTATTTTTACTTACTTCATCAATTTCCTGCATCGAGGTTAGCATATCTTTACTGCCATCTGCCATCATATTGATCGACCCAGAAATCGCTGCGATTTCAGCCGATAAATGAACAATTGCCTTAACAATTGTTTTAAAAGTTTCATCTGCTGTATTGACTGCTTCAATTCCTTGACCGATTCCAGCTGTACCTGCTTTACTTGCAGAAACTGCCTTATCCATATCGACTTGATTACGTTTTACAAGTTCTCCAATTTTTTGTGAAGACTGATGAGATTCCTCAGCAAGTTTTCTCACTTCTTCAGCTACAACGGCGAAACCACGACCATGCTCGCCAGCACGCGCCGCCTCAATTGCCGCATTCAGTGCCAAAAGATTGGTTTGTGCGGCAATATTAGAAATCAACTCGACAATATTGCTAATTTCTTGTGATCCCTGCGCTAATTTGCCAATTGCCTCTTGAATTTCTTCAGACCCGGATCCGATTTGCTCCATTTGTTTAACCGCACTAGCAATTGCCGTACGTCCGAGTTCGACATCGCCACTTGCTTCATGGGCAACTTTGGCTACATCTTTAGATTTCCCTGCGATTTCACCAGCTATATTGGCCACTTTCTGCGCTATCCCATTTACATTTTTTGCTGAATGAGATTGTTTTTCTACCCCTGCTGCTATGTCTGTAATCGAGACGGCCACTTGATTGGATGCTTCAGCAGATTGTCCAGCACTTTCATTGAGCATTTCACTGGATGCAGCAACTTGCTCTGCTTCATTTTGAACTTTTTTAATTAACGTTCTTAAGGTCGTTCGCATCGTATGAAAACCCTTTGCGAGTTGACCAATTTCATCCTCACTATCAATACTAATCGGTCTATCTTTAAAATCCCCATCATTTAATCGCATGCAGTCATCACGGATTAATTCTATTTGTTTTGCAATTTTTTTCGCAAAGAAATAGATACATACACTCGCAACTAAGATAAAGAAAACAGATACCCCAAACATATAATTTGCTAATCTTTTTACGGGAGCAGTTACCTCTTCTTCTGGTGCAGTAATTACCATAACCCACCGTTGCCCAAAAAGTTCAATTGGCGTTAGTACAGCTACATCGTCTCTACCAAATACATTTTTATAGTAACAGCTCTCAGCCTCGCCTGTTTGGGCAACTTCTTTAAAGCTCTTCATCAAATGTTCATCGAGTTCACTCATACTTGTCTTAAGCTCTGGATTTATTGTTTTCTCTGTCAAATCTAGCTTGTTAATGAATTCTGGTGCTTTATTATTGGCAATCACCTTGCCTTTACTTTCGACGATATAACCATACCCAGATTCTCTAAACTTTATGCCATCTAACACTTTTGATAACTTTTCTAATGTAATACTTCCCATCATCATACCAACGAGCTGTCCATTTTCAAACGCTGGTGCTGTCAATACGAGAATTAGTTTACCAGTATCTGCTGAGACGACCGGTTCTGGTACATAAGGCTTTTTAGTTTCCAATACTTTTTTAAAGTATTCACGATCTGCTCTATTAAATTTTTTGCCATCTGCACGAATACAATTTCCTTTAAGGTCCGAATAATACATTGAGTCAAAGCCTAACCGTTTTTGAGAAGCGGCTAAATAAGCAACTTTTGCTTGCTCATTGTCCGCGCGCAATACCCCATCTGTGGCTAATTCCTCTAACCTAATTATCCGTTCATTGATTCCTTCCTGTACTTGCCTCGAAGATTCCTTTCCCATCGCTCTTACGGTTTCGTCAACGGAATCATTCAACGTTTGATTCGCAAAATAATAACTAATTACTGATAAAACAAGAAAACTCAAAATAAATAAGGGCAATAAAAAAACCAAAAACTTTGTCTTAACATTCTGAAACTTCACCATATACACATCCTTATGCCTTTTCTAGTATAAATTCTTCCAAATTGCCAAAAATCTTAATTCCTATGCTTTTCATATTGAATATATGTTTTTATTTTTATATTGCGCGCAAAAAAAGTCGAATATCGCAATTATTTGTAATATTCGACTCTCATACCGTAAAACCTTTCCCATAAACTGTATATTCTAATTTTTTTCCTATAAATTATCCTTTTTATCAATTAAATCCCTAGGAAATTAGTACCATATATAAAGGAATCGTAATGATCGATGCTAGCGTACTCAATGATACGAGAATGGTCGCATATTCACTGTCCGCCTGATAAAAGCTCGCCAAAATTACAGTTTGCGCCATTGCTGGCAGCGACGCTTGGATAATAAAAACCTTCCGCATAAGGTCTGGAATCGGAATAAAGTAAGTAACCAGAACAATGCTAAGTGGACTAATGACAAAACGACCTAAGAGCACTAGTAAAATATCTTTATCTAACCGAATCTTTTTCAAATCAATTCCGTATAAAACAATTCCGATAAAAATAATCGCCAACGGCGTCGTCATTCCGCCTAGATACCGCGCAGTTTTCACGAGAAAATCCGGCACCGTAACTTCTAGCATAATGATGATAATTGCCAATAAAAACCCGATGATCGGCGCCGAAAAAACTTTTTTTACCGTCTCCATACTAAATAAAGCTACCTTACGACTATCGCCATCAGAACTTATGTAATAATTGCCAAAGGTCCAAAAGAACGTTGTATTCGCAAAAAAATACAGCAAGGTATAGGGCAAGGACTCCTCGCCAAATAATGCAATATCTACAGGAAGGCCAACAAAAATAGAATTAGAAGCAACAAACGTACTATAAAAAATTCCAATATGTCGTTTGTTGACTTTACATAGTTTTCCCAACCCTAAACTGAGCACAAAACAGATCAACATGGATAGCATCGGCACTATTACACCATAAATCATGTGGACTAAATCATCCCGATGAAACGTGGTAATCAAGTTACATAATAAAAATAATGGCAACGAAACTTTGGTGACCAGTTTGGGCAGCAAAGCAGATGTTTCTTTATTGAACCACCCCTTACCAGCTAATACATAGCCGACAAGCCCCATCAAAAGCAAACTAAGCACGCCCTCAATGGCGTTTAATAATATCATTTGATCTCCTACCTTCTCTTATAGCACAACAATAATAACTTCAACTACCAGCTGCTTTATCACTCTGCAATATTTTCTTTATCAAGATATGTCTTTAACGCTCGCATTGCACATTCCTTCGTGATTTGATTGATTTTACCAACATCCTTGGCTTGCGCTTCAAAACAAATACCCGGCCAATCATTGCGCGTAAATTTGATATGATAAAGCGCCTCATTTTTTGTTTGATCTGCATCAATCCGATCCTCAGAATCCCAACCAAAATATTTCATAGATAAACGCACGCTCATCGCTGTAATGTCATCTACTTCCTCAAAATATTTAATTGTTTTATTAATAGAGATATTAAAAAACATCGCCCTAACCTCTTATCTTTATTTGATGTGTTAAAATTAACATAAATCGCCAAGCGTGTAAATATAAAATTAAAAATTAATCTTTTTTTGCATTCTATAAAGCAAAAAAATCCCGCCTAAAAACAAAGCGGGAGTCGGACTATAGATAAAATAAAAATAATTATATCGATGAACATAAAACAACAAAATCCGTTCCACTTGTAACCTATCTGTCCATATTTTGTCTACAATTATCATCGAATAAAATCAGCAACGTTACCTCTTCTAATCACAGGCGCTAAGTTTGGTTGATCAGAATAGCCCACCGCCAAACAACCGCAAACCATTTCATCAGCAGAAATACCGATTTTCTCAAGATATTTTTTTACATTTTCATTATCTGTTAGCCATTTTAATTGATTAATCCAACAAGTACCGATATTTAACTCCGCTGCCATGAGCATCATATTCCCCAATGCCAACGAACAATCTGCCATTGCATTACCATAACCACGTAAATTCGTTGCAATGATAAA
>JARBTT010000035.1 GCA_029240055.1 Anaerosinus sp. | reverse complement strand
ACCAAAGATTTTTCGGTTGTTAAAGCGCTAGATGATGTTAACCTTACCATCAAAAAAGGAGAAATTCATGCACTATGTGGCGAAAATGGTGCAGGGAAATCTACTTTAATGAATGTTCTTTCAGGGGTATATCCTTATGGAACATATACAGGTGATATTGTTTATCATGGAGAAGTGTGCAATTTTCATAATATCCGCAGTAGTGAAAAAAAAGGAATTGTAATCATTCATCAGGAACTTGCTTTAATTCCGTATCTGTCTATTGCGGAAAATGTATTTTTAGGAAATGAGATCACACCAATCAAAGGGATTATCGATTGGGATGAAACAGAAAGACGGGCAAGAGACGTTTTAAGTAAAATTGGCATGGGCAACGAAGATTTGAGTCAAATGGTCAATACACTTGGGGTAGGGAAACAACAACTCATTGAAATAGCGAAAGCACTTGCGAAAGAAGTAGAACTTCTGATTCTTGATGAACCTACAGCTGCGTTAAATGATGAAGAGAGTAATATATTGCTTGAACTCATGCTTAAATTGAAGGAACAAGGCATTACTTGTATCATGATTTCTCATAAATTGAATGAAGTGAGTCGTGTGGCCGACTCTATTACGGTTATTCGGGATGGGCACACAATCGAAACAATCGAAAAAACGGACAAAGAAATCGAGGAAGATCGTATTATTAAAGGTATGGTAGGTCGTGAACTTACGAATCGCTATCCGGAAAGAAATAGTAAAATCGGCGATATTGTTTTTGGGGTTAAGGATTGGAATGTTTATAATCCTTTAGACTTAAAACGGAAAGTTATTAATGATGTATCGCTCAACGTTCGCAGTGGTGAAGTTGTCGGTCTAGCTGGCTTGATGGGAGCGGGTAGGACTGAGCTTGCAATGAGTTTATTTGGTAAGGCTTATGGTGAAAATATATCGGGTGAAATGAAGAAAAATGGAAAGGCGTTGAGCCTGAAGAGCATAAAAGATGCGATTGATCATAAAATTGCCTATGTATCTGAAGATCGTAAAAGATATGGGTTGGTATTACCGAATGATTTGAAATGGAATATGTCGCTTTCTAGTTTGAGTTCGAGATTTTCTAAGCGTAATGTAATTAATGAAAATGAGGAAATTCATGCGGCAGAAGATTATCGTAAGATCATGAATATTAAAGCCAACTCTATTGAGCAAATCGTAGGATCTCTGTCTGGGGGAAATCAACAAAAAGTTGTGCTTGCAAAATGGATGTTATCCGAACCGGATGTATTACTTTTAGATGAACCCACGCGTGGAATTGATGTTGGGGCAAAATACGAAATATATACCGTAATTAATTCCCTTGCCGATGCTGGTAAAGCAGTTATTGTCATTTCTTCAGAAATGCCTGAACTGCTTGGAATTTGTGACAGAATATATGTAATTAATGAAGGGGAAATTGCTGGAGAATTGAAAAAAGAAGAATTTTCTCAAGAACGAATCATGAAAATTATTATGAATCATATCGGAAGGGAGAAATAATACAATGAGTAATACTAGCCTTGAACAGAAGAAATTTGCGATGAGCAATCTTAAACAATATGGAATGATGATCGCTTTATTTCTAATATATATCATATTTCTTGTTTTATCTGATGGTAAAAATGCGGCTCCGATGAATATCAATAATCTGGTTATGCAAAATAGTTATGTTGTTATTCTTTCCATTGGGATGCTATTATGCTGCTTGACTGCAAATGTCGACCTTTCCGTAGGATCGGTAGTAGCCTTTTGTGGTGCCGCGGCAGCAATTATGGTTGTTGATTACCATATTTCTATACCGACTACGTTTGCTGTTGTATTGGTTATGGGTGTCTTGGTGGGCATGTGGCAAGGTTTCTTTATTGCGGTTTTGAAAGTTCCGCCGTTTATTGTTACCCTTGCGAATATGCTTGTTTTCCGTGGTCTTACTATGGTTATATTAAATGGACAAACAAAAGGCCCACTGCCACAAGGGTTTACGCAAGTTGGCGCAGGCTATATGCCACAGATTTTTACGCAGATCGGTGGGACAAAGGTTGAACTTTTAGCAATTGTTGCTGGTATTTTTGTCTCCGCCGTATTTGTTTTATTAGAAATGCGCTCGCGTAAAAACAAGATAAAGCATAGTTTTGCTGTGCCGCCCATCTGGCAGCCGATCATTAAGTTAGCAGTTATTATCGCTGTTTTAAACTTTATTACTATTAAATTAGCCCTTTATATGGGACTTCCATTAGTATTGCTAATTATGCTAATTTTAATCCTTATTTATTCTTTTATTACGAATAATACAGTTGCTGGCCGTCAGGTTTATGCTGTCGGTGGGAATGTGAATGCGGCTCGTTTGTCAGGGATTAACACAGATAAAGTTATGTTTTGGGTTTATACCAATATGGGTTTCCTATCAGCACTGGCAGGTATTGTTCTTGCAGCCCGTAATGCATCAGCAACACCAAAAGCTGGTGATAGTTTCGAATTAGATGCAATTGCCGCTTGTTATATCGGTGGCGCGGCTGTTCAAGGTGGTAGCGGGACCATTAGCGGGGCTGTTATCGGTGCTTTAGTTATGGGGATTTTAAATAATGGGATGTCATTGATCGGTTGGTCTGTTGATATTCAGCGTGTGGTAAAAGGCCTCGTTCTATTAGCTGCGGTTACGGTCGATTTATATAATAAACGGAAGAACTCTTAAATTCATAAAAAATACGGTGAGTTTGTATATCTATTATCGTTTTATTTAAATTAAAATCTGCCTTTTATTACAACGAGCGCTAATAAAGGCAGATTTTTTACTAGGAAAAATGCTAGGCGAAAATCAATCGTAGGAGGAATCGAAGATGAAATTTGAATATTTGGCGTTAATTGGAGCTGCGATTTTTCTTAGCAATGCAATGGAAGATTTCATATACCAGGTTACATGGCTTACAATTGGTGACATTTGTGTGGCATTCGCAATTATTTGTTCATATATTGATGTTTTTATCAAACAGTTACAAACATATAAAAAATATTTGACAAAATTTGCAGGCGTGTTTGCCTGCTTAGGAATTATTGCTTATATAAAAAATTTTATATAAATAGGAAATGTATTAAAGTTTTTTATGGATATTGAAGGAATGTATAATTTATATGGAGAATATTACAACATAATTAATTATATTTAGAATATTAGTAATATTTTATTTACTTGATATTCTTTGCTTTTTCTTCTTTAGTAAGTAATGTGGTTCTAAAGCATTGTTTAGCTAAATAAGATAAGCCTGTCTTATAAATTTTTAAAAATAGGGGGAATACTATGTTTCAATCAACTAAAAATGTAGTTGCAATAGTATGTGGAGGCGGTCCAGCACCGGGAATTAACAGTGTTATTAGTGCTGTTACCTTAGAGGCGAAAAAACATAACTGGGAAGTCGTTGGCGTTTATGATGGTTTTTCTCGGTTGGCAAAAGGCGAGAAAAAAGTTGTTCATTTAAATTATGACTTAGTAAGTAGAATCCATTTAACGGGTGGATCTATTTTACAAATGTCTCGTTTTAATCCAACAAAAAAAGAATCAGATTTAAAAAAAGTTGTAGATACATTGACTGAGCTTGGGGTAACACATCTTGTTACGATCGGTGGCGATGATACTGCTTTTAGTGCAGCGAAGGTATCAGAATATGCAACATCTGTCGGTAGAACCATTAACGTTGTTCATGTACCAAAAACGATTGATAATGATTTACCGCTTCCAGAAGGCGTACCAACATTCGGTTATGAAACGGCAAGAGCACTTGGAACGATGTTGTTAGAAAATCTCATGGAAGATGCTAGAACTACCAATAATCGTTGGTATTTTGGTATAGCTATGGGGCGCACAGCTGGTCATTTAGCGCTTGGTATGGGGAAATCAGCAGGGGCAATCATTACGATTATTCCTGAAGAGTTTAGTGCCCCTAAAATTAGATTACAGCAAGTGGTTGATCTACTCACTTGTTCTATGGTAAAACGTTATCTAACGGGTCGTAATTATGGGATTGCTGTTATTGCCGAAGGTGTTATCGAAAAAATAGCGGAAGAAGATTTTATGGCTCTTGGTGATATTTGTTTAGATGAGCATTGTCATATTCGATATGCTGAACTTGATTTTGGTGATGTGCTTAAAAAAGAAGTAGCAAAAGAATTGGCCCAAATTGGTATAAAAATAACGATTGTTGATAAGGAAATTGGTTATGAACTTCGTTGTGCGCCACCTATTTCTTATGATATTGATTATACGCGTTCATTAGGGCATGCAGCAGTTCGCTTTTTAATGAATGGTGGCAGCGCCGCAATGATCTCTATTCAAAACAATGAAACAGTACCACTTTATTTTAAAGATTTACGTGATCCAGAAACGGGCAAAACTAGAGTAAGACGGGTAGACGTTAGTTCTATGAATTATCAAATCGCGAAAGAATTTATGATTCGTTTAGCGGAAAGTGATTTAGAAGATGTAGGGCTGGCAAATACTTTTAAAATGACAATCGAAGAATTTAAAGCAAAATATAGTTACTTGCTTGCTTAAATAATCTCAAAGCTACAGGCTGCTTTTAACAGCCTGTAGCTTAAAAACTGCATATTTTTTTATATATCGTATATACTGAAATTTAGACGCAGATGGTTTGTTAGAAAAAATACAGATTTAAAAAAATCAAGAAAACACTTTACAAACCAATTCAACTATGATAGTATTACATATTGTCACTGGTTGGTAACTTATTAATCGCGGGGTGGAGCAGTTGGTAGCTCGTCGGGCTCATAACCCGAAGGTCGCAAGTTCGAGTCTTGTCCCCGCAACCAAAATAATTTTTTCAAAAAAGTTATTGACAAACAACATAGAAATATGTATAATAAATAATGTTCCTAATGCTGGTGTAGCTCAATTGGTAGAGCAACTGACTTGTAATCAGTAGGTTGGGGGTTCAAGTCCTCTCGCCAGCTCCAGTTAAATAACGGATGGGTTCCCGAGTGGCTAAAGGGAGCAGACTGTAAATCTGCCGGCTCCGCCTTCGTTGGTTCGAATCCAACCCCATCCACCATTTATTTAATTAAATACTTTAACATCGCGGGGTGGAGCAGTTGGTAGCTCGTCGGGCTCATAACCCGAAGGTCGCAAGTTCGAGTCTTGTCCCCGCAACCAATTCTAATAAAGTTAGTGATCGCTGATGTAGCTCAGTCGGTAGAGCGTATCCTTGGTAAGGATAAGGTCACCGGTTCAATCCCGGTCATTAGCTCCATAATATGGCGGCGTAGCTCAGTTGGCTAGAGCATGCGGTTCATACCCGCAGTGTCCGGAGTTCGAATCTCTGCGCCGCCACCAAAAAAAGTAATAAAACCCCTGAAATGGGGTTTTTGTTTTGTGTATAATGATAAAATACACAAAGCTGCATAAAAACAGCAATTTTAATGGAAACTACGAAAAGTGAAAATGTTGTGGATAAGTTGTTGACAGCTTATGCTAAGTGTGATAAATTATATTAGTGACATTTGAAATGTAGTATATTTAACAGGCAAGAGGGGTGCATAGGATGCGTAATGCAGTTACATTGGCTTGCGTTGAATGTAAACAACGTAATTATCAAACCAATAAAAACAAAAGAAATGACCCGGATAGATTGGAATTCAACAAATACTGCAAGTTTTGTAAAAAACACACTTTACACAAAGAAACGAAATAATATAGATTCAGTTTTGTGTTCTGCGTAAGCAGTATGACGGGGATGTGAAAAGATTGGCTACTCAAGAAACAGCTGTTCAGTCTGGTGGTTCACGTGTAACAAGATTTTTTCGTGAAGTTAAGTCTGAAATGAAAAAAGTATCATGGCCTAACAAAAAAGAACTTATATCGCATACAGGCGTAGTGTTTGTTGCTGTAATTTTTGTTTCGATACTTATTTGGTTTTGTGATACTGCGTTTGCTAAAATGCTCGAAGTCATTCTAAGATAAGGCGGCTAAGGGGGTGGGGGACGTAGGTTCGTCCCTTAAGTGATGGAATCAGAAAAAAAATGGTATGTAATCCATACATATTCTGGATATGAAAACAAAGTAAAAGCTAATCTTGAACGTAAAGTTTATTCAATGGGTATGGAAGACGAAATATTTCGTGTAGTTGTACCGATGGAAGATGAAGTTGAACATAAAGATGGCAAGAAAAAAATTACTAAGAAAAAGGTTTTCCCTGGATATGCATTGGTAGAAATGATTGTTAGTGATAGATCTTGGTATATTGTTCGCAATACGCCAGGTGTTACTGGGTTTGTTGGTTCTGGAACTAAACCTATACCGCTCACTGATGCTGAAGTCAAACGTATTCTTAAATCCATGGGAATTGAAGAGCTTAAACCTAGCTTTGATATTGAAGTTGGTCAAGCTGTTCACATTAACTCTGGCGCATTTGAAAATTTTGCTGCCACAGTTACAGAGATTAGTCCTGAACGTAGCAAAATTAAAGTTTTAGTCAATATGTTTGGGCGTGAAACTCCAGTAGAACTGGATTTCACTCAAGTAGAAAAAATTTAATTCTAGTTTTATATTAAGGGGGTGTAATATATATGGCTAAGAAAGTTGTCAAACTTGTAAAATTACAAGTACCTGCTGGTAAAGCTACTCCAGCGCCTCCAGTTGGTCCTGCACTAGGTCAAGCTGGTGTTAACATTATGGCTTTCGTTAAAGATTTTAATGAAAGAACTGCTCAACAAGGCGGTTTAATCATTCCAGTTGAAATTACAGTTTTTGAGGATAGATCATTTACGTTTATCACTAAAACTCCTCCAGCTGCTGTTCTTCTTAAGAAAGCTGCTGGTATTGAAACTGCTTCCGGCGAACCTAACAAGAAAAAGGTTGCTAAATTACCACGTGCTAAGGTAATAGAAATCGCTCAAAGCAAAATGGAAGATTTAAATGCTGCTAGCATTGAAGCTGCAACTCGTATGATCGAAGGTACAGCTCGCAGCATGGGTATAGAAGTTGTTGACTAATTATTAGTTAAGATGCTATACTCGTGGGAGGAAAAAACCGTTATTACCACGAAAGGGGAAAAGAAAGAATGCCTAAATTCGGTAAAAAATATCAAGAAGCTGCAAAGTTGATTGAAGATAAATTATATGATGCTGAAGAAGCAGTAGAACTTGCTAAGAAAACAGCTACAGCTAAATTTGATGAAACAGTTGAAGTTGCTGTAAAATTGGGTGTAGATCCTAAACATGCTGATCAACAAGTTCGCGGTGCTGTTGTGCTACCACACGGTACTGGTAAAACTAAACGTGTGTTAGTTTTTGCAAAAGGTGACAAAGTGAAAGAAGCAGAAGCAGCTGGTGCTGATTTTGTAGGTTCTGATGAACTTGTTACTAAAATTCAAGGAGGCTGGGCTGACTTTGATGTTGCCGTAGCTACTCCTGACATGATGGGTACAGTAGGTCGTCTTGGTAAAATCCTTGGACCTAGGGGCTTAATGCCAAATCCTAAAGTTGGTACTGTGACTTTGGATCTTACCCGTGCTATTAATGAAATTAAAGCAGGTAAAATCGAATACCGTACTGATAAAGCTGGTAATATCCATGCTCCTATCGGTAAGGCTTCATTCGAAGCTGGTAAGTTATTAGAAAACTTCCAGACCTTGATGGATACATTAAATAAAGTGAAACCTGCCGCTGCTAAAGGTCAATATATGCGTGCTATTACAATTAGTACAACTATGGGCCCAGGCGTTAGGATTAACCCGCTAAAAGTTTCAGCAAAAGGCTAATTTAGCCTTTACAACTTAATAATTTGATTAGGCTGTAGACAGCAGGTACTGTGCAAGTATAACGGATTTAGGTCCGCCTGCCGAGGTTGGAGTTTTAGCATGGCTTATGCCTACTGCGACCTCTGGCGTCTTAGTCAGAGGTCGTTTTATGTTTTTAAAATTATGAGAGGAGGTGTATTTCATGGCTATAACTTCAGAAAAAAAAGCGGTTGTCGCTAGTTTAAAAGAAAAACTTAGTGCTGCTCAAGGTGCTGTTTTAACATCTTATAGCGGATTAACTGTTGCTCAAGATACAAAACTTCGTTGTAAATTACGTGAGGCAGGGGTTGATTATCGTGTTGTAAAAAATACGATGACTCGTATTGCTGCTAAAGAAGCTGGTATTGAAGGCTTAGATGAATACTTAGAAGGTACTACTGCTCTAGCAGTATCTGCTACTGATCCAGTAGCTCCAGCAAAAATTATTTCTGAATTCATTAAAGAAAATAAACTTGAAGGTTTAGAAATTAAAGCTGGTCTAGTTGAAGGCAAAGTAATTGATGCAGAAGCTGTTAAAGCTCTTGCTGCTTTACCTGCACGCGAAGTGCTTATCGCACAAGTACTTGCTGGTATGCAATCCCCAATTGTTGGTCTTGTCAACGTATTACAAGGTTCTATTCGCAATGTGGTTTATGCGCTTGATGCAGTTCGTCAACAAAAAGAATCTGCATGATTCCTATAAAAAAATAAAATAATTAATTAAAATTTTTGGAGGTATATTTATAATGAATAAAGAACAAATTATGGAAGCTATTGAGAACATGACGGTTCTTGAATTATCAGAATTAGTAAAAGCTTTAGAAGAAAAATTCGGTGTATCCGCAGCAGCTCCAGTAGCTGTAGCAGCTGCTCCAGTAGCTGGCGCTGCCGCTGCTGAACAAAGTGAATTTGATGTTATTTTAACTAGTGCTGGCGGTAGCAAAATCAACGTTATCAAAGTTGTTCGTGAAGTAACTGGTCTTGGTCTTAAAGAAGCTAAAGAATTAGTTGATGGCGCTCCTAAAGCAATCAAAGAAAAAGTTGCTAAAGCTGATGCTGATGCAATCAAAGCTAAGCTTGAAGAAGCTGGCGCAACTGTTGAAGTTAAATAATTTTAGCTTAGCAGTATAGTTTTTTAAAATTAAAGAGTACCTCAAATGGTACTCTTTAATTTTTACCATATAACAAAAAAAAATATTGACATTACAACGTGATTGTGATAGTATTTTTTAATGCAGAATGTATAATATTAAACTGTATTATGCGCTAAAATGCGATTGACTACCGCAAGAAAATATTCGATTTAGGTATAACACGCAGGAAACTAGGAAATAGTAATATAATGGAGGATGAAAATGGTATTTCATCAATAAAATGCAAGGTTTAATTAATATTAGTGACCTTGCCTTTTTAGTATTTCATTACTAAAAGTTATTTTCTGTTATCATGTGTGTTAATTTAGTCAAATTGGGCTAAGGGGTGAAGGATTTAATGTTCAATCCTATTCCGGTGGGCAAAAGAGTCAGGTATAGTTATGCAAAAATTAAAGAAGTACTGGACATGCCTCATCTTCTTGATATTCAAAGAAATTCTTATGAATGGTTTTTAAAAGAAGGTTTACAAGAGATATTCCATGATATTTCACCAATTCAAGATTTTACTGGTAATTTAGTATTATCATTTGAGGCCTTTAATTTAGGTGAGCCAAAATATGATGTAGATGAATGTAAAGAAAGAGATGTTACCTTTTCTGCTCCACTAAGAGTAAATGTTCGTTTAATTAATCGTGAAACTGGTGAAATTAAAGAGCAAGAAGTATTTATGGGTGATTTCCCATTAATGACTGAGACTGGCACCTTTATTATTAATGGTGCAGAACGTGTTATTGTAAGTCAATTGGTACGTTCACCAGGAGCGTATTATGGTGAAACAATTGATACGAGTGGTAAAAAACTGTATAATGCTACAGTAATTCCGAATCGTGGCGCATGGCTGGAATTAGAAACAGATGCGAATGATGTTATTTCTGTAAGAGTTGATCGAACTCGTAAATTGCCGGTAACAGTACTGATTCGTGCGTTGGGTTTTGGCTCTAATGCTGCGATTTCTGAATTGTTTGGTGACGATGTTCGTATCCGGGCTACGTTAGAGCGTGATAACACAGATTCTAAAGAAGAGGCTTTGGTTGAAATCTATAAAAGACTTCGTCCAGGTGAGCCGCCAACTGTAGATAATGCTACCCAATTGTTAGAATCATTATTCTTTGATCCAAAACGATATGACTTAGCTACTGTTGGTCGTTATAAATTAACGAAAAAGTTAGGTTGGAAGAGACGTTTAATGGGTAAAACGCTTTATCAACCTATTGTTGATAAAGAAACTGGTGAGATCATTCTTCCTGTTGATATACTTATCGAAGAAAGTATGTTAGATAATATTGATGAGAAGGCTGTTTTTGGCGAAGGTCATGTTATTGAAATTAAGATCAAAACCAAAGAAGGCAATCCAGTTAAAATGATTTGCTCACCTACATTACCTTACATGCATAGAACGATTACTCGTGAGGATATTATTTCTGCAATCAACTATTTAATTAATCTTATGGATGGTTTCGGAAATACTGATGATATTGATCATCTTGGTAATCGTCGTGTACGTTCGGTTGGTGAATTGTTACAAAATCAGTTTAGAATTGGTTTATCAAGAATGGAACGTGTTGTAAAAGAACGTATGACAATTCAAGATGTTGATGTAATTACGCCACAAGCGTTAATTAATATTCGTCCTGTTGTTGCAGCGATCAAAGAATTCTTTGGTTCTAGCCAATTGTCTCAGTTCATGGATCAACATAATCCATTAAGTGAATTGACGCATAAACGTCGTTTAAGTGCGCTTGGCCCTGGTGGTTTAAGTCGTGAGCGTGCGGGCTTCGAAGTTCGTGACGTACATCACTCTCACTATGGTCGCATGTGTCCAATAGAAACGCCAGAAGGTCCAAACATTGGATTGATTGGTTCTCTATCTACTTTTGGGCGTATCAATCAATTTGGTTTTATTGAAACTCCTTACCGTAAGGTTGATAGGGCAAATCATAAAGTAACCGATGACGTCCGTTACGTAACAGCGGATGAAGAAGATGAAATGATCGTTGCGCAAGCAAATCAAACATTAAATGAAGATGGTTGGTTTGTAGATGAGCGTGTTACAGCTCGACATAAGCATGATACCTTACTTGTACCAGGTGAAAGCGTTGACTATATGGACGTATCACCAAAACAAGTAGTATCTATTGCAACTGCGATGATTCCTTTCCTTGAAAATGATGATGCTAACCGTGCTCTTATGGGTGCGAACATGCAACGTCAAGCAGTGCCACTGCTTCGTACACAAGCACCTATCGTAGGTACTGGTATGGAATATAAAGCAGCTTGTGACTCAGGGGTAATGATCTTAGCGAAAAACGATGGGATTGTAGAAAAAGTTACAGGAGAAGAAATTCATATTAGAACTGAAAAAGGTTCTTTAGATGTTTATAAAATGCAAAAATATCTTCGTTCTAACCAAGGTACTTGCATCAATCAACGTCCGATTGTTTACAAAGGCGATAAAGTTGATAAAAAACAAGTAATCGCTGACGGTCCGGCAACTGATAATGGAGAACTTGCACTTGGCTTTAATGTTCTCGTAGCATTTATGCCTTGGGAAGGTTATAACTATGAAGATGCGATTTTACTTAGTGAAAAAATAGTAAAAGAAGACATTTACACTTCTATACATATTGAAGAGTATGAATGTGATGCACGTGATACTAAGTTAGGACCAGAAGAGATTACGCGTGATATCCCTAATGTGGCTGAAGAAGCATTGCGAGATCTTGATGAACGCGGTATTATCTGTATTGGTGCGGAAGTACGTCCTGGCGACATCTTAGTTGGTAAAGTAACACCAAAAGGTGAAACTGAGCTTACTGCCGAAGAAAGATTACTTCGTGCTATCTTTGGTGAAAAGGCTCGTGAAGTACGTGATACTTCACTTAGAGTACCTCATGGTGAAGCTGGTAAAATCGTTGATGTTAAAGTGTTTAGCCGTGAAAATGGCGATGAATTGCCACCAGGAGTAAATCACCTTGTCCGCGTTTATATCGCACAGAAACGTAAAATATCTGTAGGCGATAAAATGGCTGGGCGTCATGGAAATAAAGGGGTTGTTTCACGTATTATGCGTGAAGAAGATATGCCTTTCTTACCAGACGGTACTCCAGTTCAAATCGTTCTAAATCCACTAGGTGTACCATCACGTATGAACATCGGTCAGGTTTTAGAAACTCACCTTGGTATGGCGGCTCGTGTACTTGGTATGCAAATTAAAGAAGGCGATCCTACAGTAGAATCTAGACTTCGTGGTCTTGGCTATGATGTTGATAAATATGGTTTACCAAAACCTGATGTTGCAGGGATTCACATTTCTACACCAGTATTTGATGGTGCAAAAGAAACTGAAGTATTCGCTACATTAAAAGCTGCAGGTCTTCGTGATGATGGTAAAACAGTTCTATATGATGGACGTACTGGTGAAGCATTTGATAATCCAGTAACTGTCGGTTGTGTGTACATGTTGAAATTACATCATCTTGTAGATGATAAGATCCATGCACGTTCTACAGGCCCATATTCCTTAGTAACACAACAACCATTGGGTGGTAAAGCTCAATTTGGTGGTCAACGTTTCGGGGAAATGGAAGTTTGGGCACTTGAAGCGTATGGTGCTGCTTATACACTTCAAGAAATTTTAACAGTGAAGTCCGATGATGTTGTTGGGCGCGTTAAAACGTATGAAGCGATTGTTAAGGGTGAAAATATTCCAGAACCAGGGGTTCCGGAATCATTTAAGGTTCTGATTAAAGAATTACAAAGTATTGGTCTTGATATTAAGATTCTTTCTGAAGATGCGCAAGAAATTATGATTCATGACACTGATGAAGATATTAATGAGACGGCTAAGGAATTAGACCTTAATGTAGCTGGTGTAGTGCCAGAGGGTAAAGCTGTAGAGCCACAATCTTACACTGAAGATGTAGATGATACCGCCAGTGAAGATGCTGAACCATTAGAGGCAGATTTAGATATTATTGCTGAACTTGGTGATTTTGGAACTGGATCATCTCATGACGATGATAAAGAAGAAACAGAAGCTACAGATGATATAAATCTTGATGATCTTATAAAAGATAACGAAGAATAGAAGGGAGTGACAACCCCTTGTTGGATGTAAATAATTTTGATTCAATGCGAATTGGGTTAGCCTCACCAGAAAAGATTAGAGAATGGTCTCATGGTGAAGTAAGAAAGCCAGAAACTATTAATTATCGTACATTGAAACCAGAACGTGATGGTCTATTTTGTGAGAAAATCTTTGGACCAACCCGTGACTGGGAATGTCATTGCGGTAAGTATAAACGTATTCGATATAAAGGTATTATTTGTGATCGTTGCGGTGTTGAAGTAACTCGCTCTAAAGTACGTCGTGATCGCATGGGGCACATTGAACTTGCTGCGCCTGTATCACATATTTGGTATTTCAAGGGTATACCAAGTCGTATGGGGTTAATCTTAGATGTTTCCCCACGTTCTTTAGAAAAAGTATTATACTTTGCTTCGTACATCGTATTAGACCCAGCTGATACTCCCCTTATGAAGAAACAGTTATTAACTGAAAATGAATATAGGGAGTATCGTGACAAATATGGTGCAGCATTTAAAGTTGGTATGGGTGCTGAATCTGTCAAAAAACTTCTTGAAGAACTCGACCTTGAAACAATGGGAAGAGATTTGCGTCAAGAATTAAAAGAAGTAAGTGGTCAACGCAAGATCCGTGCGATTCGTCGCTTAGAAGTAGTAGAAGCATTCCGTAAATCTGGTAATAAACCAGAATGGATGATCATGGATGTTGTGCCTGTAATTCCACCAGAATTGCGTCCAATGGTTCAACTTGATGGTGGCCGTTTTGCAACTTCTGACTTAAATGATTTGTATCGTCGTGTAATCAACCGTAATAACCGCTTAAAGCGTCTTTTAGACTTAGGTGCGCCAGATATTATTGTACGCAATGAAAAACGCATGCTACAAGAAGCTGTCGATGCCTTAATTGATAATGGTCGTCGTGGTCGTCCTGTAACAGGTCCTGGTAATCGTCCTTTAAAATCTCTTAGTGATATGCTAAAAGGTAAGCAAGGTCGTTTCCGTCAGAATCTACTTGGTAAACGTGTTGACTATTCTGGTCGTTCAGTTATCGTAGTAGGGCCTGAACTTAAATTGCATCAATGTGGTTTACCAAAAGAAATGGCACTTGAATTGTTCAAACCATTTGTTATGAAAAAACTAGTGAATGCTGGTCATGCACATAACATTAAAAGTGCAAAACGTATGGTTGAGAGAATTCGTCCAGAAGTATGGGATGTTTTAGAAGAAGTTATTAAAGAACATCCAGTACTTTTAAATCGTGCTCCAACCCTTCATAGATTAGGTATTCAAGCTTTCGAACCAGTACTTACAGAAGGGCGCGCATTAAAATTGCATCCACTTGTTTGTACAGCGTACAATGCTGACTTTGATGGTGACCAAATGGCAATCCATTTACCATTATCGGCAGAAGCGCAAGCGGAAGCACGTGTTTTAATGCTGTCGGCGCATAACATTCTTTCTACGAAAGATGGTCGGCCTGTAACAGTTCCTACGCAAGATATGGTACTTGGCGCTTATTATTTAACAATTGTAAGACCAGGCGCTCTTGGCGAAGGTAAAATTATGACTGGTATCAATGAAGCGTTACTTGCTTACCAACATAAAGAATTATCCTTGCAAGCGCAAATCAAAGTTCGTATTGACGACTATGGCATGGTAAATACAACTTTGGGTAGAATGATTTTCAATGAAAGTCTTCCACCGGAAATTCGTTATTATTATAAAGAAAATGACGAATGGTGCCTTGGCATCCTAATGGATAAGAAGAATCTTGGTAAATTAGTTGCTAACTGTTATCGTAAATTCGGTAGTTCGAAAACTGCTGAAGTTGTTGATAGAGTGAAAACACTTGGTTATTCGTACGCTTGTCGTGCGGGTATGACCGTTGCAATTTCTGATATCATCATTCCACCAGAAAAGAAAGAAATTATTGCAGCAACAGAAGCACAAGTAAGTTCTATTGAAAAACAATTCCGTCGTGGTCTGATCACTGACGAGGAACGTTATAACAAAGTTATTAATTTATGGACACAAGCAACGGATGATGTAACCAAAGCCATGATGAATAATTTTGGCACTTTTAATCCAATAAGCATGATGGCCAACTCTGGTGCTCGTGGTAATATCCAACAAATGAGACAGTTAGCTGGTATGCGTGGTCTTATGGCTGATCCATCTGGTAAAATTATCGATTTACCAATCAAAGCGAATTTCCGTGAAGGCTTAACGGTATTAGAGTACTTTATTTCTACACATGGAGCTCGTAAAGGTTTGGCGGATACAGCACTTAGAACAGCCGATTCTGGTTACTTGACTCGTCGTCTTGTTGACGTGGCACAAGATGTTATCGTTCGTGAAGACGATTGTGACATTGTAGGCATTAACTTAATTCGTGAACGTGCGAAATTAGCGAAATCTACAACTGGAGCTATAGAAGTATTGAAAGATTCCTTGTTAGGCCGTCTGCTTGCTAATGAAGTAACCAATCCGAAAACTGGTGAGGTTCTTCTTCAAGTAGAAACGATTCTTGATGAAGGAAACTTACAATTGATTGGTGAACATTGTATTCCTGAAATTGTCGTACGTGGTACTTCGATTGGTTACGAAGGGGCAATTAGTAATGCAACTGCAACAGAAACGATTACCCTTGGTGCACCAGAAGAACATGTACGCGAGATTATCAAAAAATCAATGATCCGTGAAATGCTTGGTAAAAATACTACTGATGCTGTTAAAAATAGCGACGGTGTGGAAATTGTTCCGACCCATGTACCACTTACGAAAGAGTATATTGAAGCTATTTTAGCTAGTGATGCTCGTGAAGTAAAGGTTAGAAACAACAATATTCGCGGGATTGAAGTACAGGCAATTAAAGAAGGCGCTGCAATCATTGAGCACTTAAAAGATCGTATTGTTGGTCGTGTTCTTGCTGAAGATATTTCTGATGCAGCAACTGGCAAAGTCATTGCTTCCATTAATCAGGAAGTTGATGAAGAGTTAGCTGACGAAATTGTTAAAGTTCGTGAAAAAGTTGTGATTCGTTCCGTACTTACATGTAAATCTCCATTTGGGGTTTGTATTAAATGTTATGGTCGTAATTTGGCAACTGGTCATCAAGTTGACGTTGGAGAAGCTGTTGGGATTATCGCAGCACAATCCATCGGTGAACCTGGTACACAGCTTACAATGCGTACATTCCATACAGGCGGTATTGCCGGTGATGATATTACGCAAGGTCTTCCACGTGTTGAAGAATTATTTGAAGCACGTAAACCAAAACGTCAATCTATCATTGCGGAAGTTGAAGGTCGCGCAGAGGTAAAAGAAACAAAAGGTCTTCGTAAGGTTACAGTATTCCCTGAATCAGGTGAAGAACGTGTTTACCAAATTCCTTATGGTGCACGTATTATCGTAAAAGATGGTGCAGCCGTTGAACTTGGTGATAGACTTACAGAAGGTTCTATCAACCCACATGATATCTTACGCGTTTGTGGTTTGAAAGCTACGCAACGTTACCTTGTATATGAAGTTCAAAAAGTATACAAATCTCAAGGTGTTGAAATCAATGATAAACATATTGAGGTTATGGTTCGTCAAATGCTTCACAAAGTGAAGGTTGAAGAATCTGGTGATACTGACTTCTTACCAGGTGAATTTATTGATGTAAATAACTTTGAAACTGAAAATGCAAAAGCAATTGAGGCAAATGGTGAGCCTTCCGTGGCTAGACCAATTTTACTTGGTATTACAAAAGCTTCTCTTGCAACGGATTCCTTCTTGTCTGCAGCCTCTTTCCAAGAAACAACTCGTGTTCTTACAGATGCTGCAATCAAAGGTAAGGTTGATCCGCTTCTTGGTCTTAAAGAAAATGTTATTATTGGTAAACTTGTTCCAGCTGGTACTGGTATGAGTCGATATCGTAACATAAAACTTATTAAAAAAGATCAAACGGTAGTAACTGATACAGTTGAAGGGTAATTTATTATTTAGCAATTGAATTTATGAGACGGCAAATATGCCGTCTCATTTTTTATGATGTGCGCCCAGCATGGGCGCAATCTAACGGGTGAAAGTCCCAAGTGCGGGTAGATAGTGCCAAGCACATAGCTTAAGACAAGGGTGTCCATCGTGAGGTGGAATCTGAAGGAAGTCGGCGGCAAATCTCTGGTCTGACGAACAGAAATCACATATAAGGCAGAGTAAACTGGGCAAGGTTGAATCTGAAGGAAGTCGGCGGCAAATCTCTGGTCTGACGAACAGAAATCACATATAAGGCAGAGTAAACTGGGCAAGGTTGCATCACAAGCTGAAGCCCAAAACTATCCGAAAGTTTGCGATGTAAATGTGGCAGATAGATGGAGAGAAAGATTGCGCTCTTACCTGGGGAGGTCTTGCAAGGCTCTAAAATGAAAGATGGAAACCCCATTACATAAAGAGAACCCATGCAGTGATGTATGGCTAAATTGCAAGAAGTCAGCAGAGGTCATAGTACCAGAAAGTTTTTTTTTCTGGAAAGGACCGAACAATGGAAGTTCTTAAACGAAAGAAGGTGAAGCAATGTTAAGAGAGCAGAAAACTGGTAAAACAGGCTGCCCTTGTAAGGGTATGTTGGAAACAAAGAGTAGCAAGGGAGCGCGGAGCATTGCTAAACTAGGAATCGAAGAAAAGAACAATGTAAATAATCTGTTAGAGAAAATTCTAGAGAGAAACAATCTAAACCAAGCCTATCTAAAAGTGGTCAAAAAGAAAGGTGCGGCAGGCGTAGACGGTATGACAGTCGAGCAAATGTTGCCATATTTACAGCAAAATAAAGAAGAACTGTTAGCAAAAATAAAAAGCGGCAAATATAAACCAGCCCCCGTCAGAAGAGTAGAAATACCAAAACCAGACGGAGGAAAACGAAAGCTAGGAATACCAACCGTAATAGATCGGATGATACAACAAGCAATCGTACAAATATTGCAGCCAATATTCGAGAAAACATTCTCAGACAGTAGTTATGGGTTCAGACCAAATCGAAATGCCCAGCAAGCAATAAGAAGGGCAAAACAATATTATGAGCAAGGCTATAACAAAGTAGTAGATATAGATCTAGCTAAATACTTCGATACAGTCAACCATGACAATCTAATAAATATGGTAAGAGAAGAAATAAAAGATGAGCGAGTAATAAAGCTCATAAGAAGATATCTAAAAAGCGGTGTAATGGCAAATGGAATAACAAGCCAGACGACAGAAGGAACGCCGCAAGGCGGAAACCTGTCACCATTACTAAGCAACATATATCTAACGAAATTTGACCAACTGCTAGAAAGTAGAGGACACAAATTTGTAAGATATGCAGACGATAGTAACATCTATGTTAAAAGCAAAAGAGCTGCGCAAAGAGTAATGGTGAGCTGCACAAAATATCTAGAGAACGACCTGAAACTCAAGGTAAATCAAGATAAAAGTAAAATAGGAAGCCCATTACGAATAAAATTCCTAGGATTTTCGCTACATAAAGTAGTAAACAAGATAGGAATAAGACCACATCAAAAAGTAATCCAAAGATTCAAAAGCAAGATAAAAGAATTGACCCGTCGCAGTCGCGGCAGGTCAATAAAACAAATCTTTCTTGAAATAAAAAGATATACGGTAGGTTGGTTAGGGTACTACGCCATAGCAGAAATGAAAACAAAAGTAAAAGAGCTAAATCAATGGATAAGGCGAAGGATACGGATGTATATATGGAAGCAATGGAAGAAAAGTAGTGCAAGATTTCGCAATTTGAAACAATTGGGACTTCCTAGAGCAAAAGCATGGGAATATGCCAATACAAGACTAGGCTATTGGAGAATTGCAGGAAGTGTAATACTCCATAGAAGTTTAACAGACAAATACCTCGTAACGATTGGCTATGATGATATAACCAAAAGATACGAGGCATTACATTTAAACCATTGAACCGCCGTGTACCGAACGGTACGCACGGTGGTGTGAGAGGTCGGTAGATAAATTAATTATCTACCTCCTACTCGATTTCCCCTGAAACAAACTGTATGCTGGTTTTTTCTATCTGCGTTAGCGGATAGAAGAAACCTCCTACAGAATGATGAATG
>JARBTT010000034.1 GCA_029240055.1 Anaerosinus sp. | reverse complement strand
ACAAGGTGGACTAGTATTTGAGCATAACATTATTGGTATTATGGGGGCTGCTCAAGCAATAGAAGATTTAGGCTAATAGAATAATAATATAGAAAAACCTCTTATCGTAAAATCAATTTTACGATAAGAGGTTTTTTAGGTTCTATAAGGCTTTAAGTATATAGCTTTTTATAAAGTATGAATACTATCTAATGTGTCGAAAAACTCCAATAACTTTTCCTAAAATTGATACGTTTTTTTCATAAATAGGTTCCATCATATCGTTTTCAGGTTGTAAACGAATGGTATCTTTTTCTTTAAAGAATCTTTTGACCGTTGCAGTTTCATCGTTGATTAGAGCAACAATGATATCATTGTTATAAGCAGTATTTTGCTCACGTACCATAATATAGTCGCCATTAAAAATTCCAGCATTAATCATACTATCACCATCAACGGATAACATAAATACGTTTTCACGTGTGCCTAATAATTCAGCCGGAAAAGGATAGACCTCTTCAATGTTTTCAGTTGCAAGTATAGGCTTGCCTGCAGTCACGCAGCCTACAAGTGGAATAGATAGCATACTTTTCTGTATCCAAGGTTTCTCATCTAATAAATCGATTGCCCGTGGTTTCGTTGGATCTCGCTTGATTAGACCATATTCTTCTAATTTTGCTAAATGACCATGAACAGTAGAGCTAGATTTTAGTCCTACGGCTTTTCCAATCTCTCGAACAGAAGGAGGGTATCCATTGGTTATTAAGGCTTCTTTAATAAATGAAAAAATTTCTTGTTGTCGTTTATTTAATAATGTTTCTTTATCCCCCATTGGTGCACTCTCCTAAATAACTTTTCCTATGTAACATCTTAACGTTAACTCATTATATCAATAATTTATAATTATTTCAAACATTCGTTCTAATTTTGTTTGAAATACATAAAAGAGGCAATTACCTTTGCATTTGATATTTAATACTAATATTTGAATTTAGGGCAATATTGGTAGGGCATATTATTGATAATGAAAAAATTTTGCCTATTGGCCAGAGTCCAAATAGTTTTAAAAATAATATTAATATAAGGAGAGAAATCAATTACTTTGTTGATGCCAGTATTTTTTAGGTATGGGGGTATTGTAAAAGCAATGATTATCGTTGAACGGAAGGGGCGTAAGTGTATGGAACCAAAAGAATTTATTAACTGGTTTGCACCAGTAGCAAAAGCAAGGGCCGATTACTATGGTTTGCCCGCCTCTGTTTTAATTGCTCAGGGTGCTATTGAGTCTGGGTGGGGAAATTCTATTATTGGTGAATATAATTTTTGGTGCCGTAAATGGGGTAAATGGGGTAACTATATTGAATGTACTACCCGAAAAGAATTAAGAGGAGAAATGATAGATACAGTCGCTAAATTTCAAGATTATGAAAGCTTAGAACAAGCCTGTGATGATTGGTGCATATTAATAGCACAAGAAGAATGCTATGACTATGCATATGCTATTTGGTGTGCAACACATGATATTGAGCAATTTGTAGTAGCCTTAGCTGATGTTTATTCAAGTAACTCAAAATACGCAGATAAAATATTATCAACTATTAAAGCAAACAAGTTAACTCAGTACGATGCATAGAACCAGATATAAAAGCAGTAAAAATAAAAGCGCTTAAAATCGAATCCTAAGAGGATGATTTTAAGCGCTTTACTAATATTGATATGGCTCAGTATCGGATTATCGGCATAACTTCCGATAACTATAAATTATCGGAAGTTATATTTTAGTGATATTTTACTAAATCTTACAATAGCCTCCGTGCCAATAAAATCAACAGTTTAAAGCGAATTTAGTGATTTGCTTTACTTTAAATTAATTCTAATTATCTTCTGTTATTTTTGACCTTGTGGGAAAACGGTGGGAAAATTTATGGCTGAAACCCATTGAGTTTATTGGGCTTATTTTGTTATTTTACTTTTTTCCTCTTTGGCGAATTGTTGCAAGGATTGATTCGCCTCGTTCATTTACTTTATGTTGTTTACCCCAACACTTGATGAAGAATCGAAAAAGTCTTGTAAACCACCCAATGGTTACAAGACTTTTTACTACTGTTCATTTTTTTGAGGTACTTGTTCAGCCTTTTCAATAAGTACTTTGTGTGATAAATTAACACGTCCTTGACGATCAATTTCCATAACTTTAACCTTCAAAGAATCACCAACTTGAACAACATCTTCTACTTTTTCAACTCTTTCATTCGCTAACTGAGAAATATGAACAAGTCCTTCTTTACCTGGTAAAAGTTCCACAAAAGCTCCAAAGTTCATAATACGAGTTACTTTCCCATCGTATATCACACCGACTTCGACTTCTCGAACAATATTTTCAATAATTTCGATAGCTCTTTGACCAGCAATAACATCTACTGCTGAAATAAATATTTTACCATCGTCTTCAATATCAATATTTACACCAGTTTCGTCAATAATTTTCTTAATCATTTTACCACCAGGTCCGATAACATCTCTAATTTTATCAGGATTGATTGTCATTGTAATGACACGTGGAGCATATGGTGAAAGTTGAGTATTTGGTACTGAAATTACTTCAAGCATTTTGTCTAAAATATGAGCACGCCCGCGTTTTGCTTGTGCTAAAGCAGTTGATAAAATTTCTTTTGTTAAACCAGCAATTTTAATATCCATTTGAATTGCTGTAATACCTTCTGTAGTACCAGCAACTTTAAAGTCCATATCACCTAAAGCGTCTTCCATACCTTGAATATCAGTTAAAATAGTATAATTTTCACCATCTTTAACTAGTCCCATTGCAACACCTGACACAGGACGTTTAATTGGAACACCTGCATTCATAAGTGATAAAGTACTACCACAAACACTTCCCATTGAGCTAGAACCGTTAGATTCTAATACTTCTGATACTAAGCGAAGGGTATAAGGAAAGTCGCTAATACTTGGGATAACAGGAACCAAGGCACGTTCTGCTAATGCACCATGACCAATTTCACGTCGACCTGGACCTCTTGATGGTTTTGTTTCTCCAACACTATATGCGGGAAAATTATAATGATGCATATAACGTTTTGATTCCTCTACACCTAGACCATCAATAATTTGTTCATCACCAAGAGCACCTAATGTAGTAATTGTAAATACTTGTGTTTGTCCGCGTGTAAATAAACCAGAACCATGTGGGCGCGCCAGTAAGCCAACTTCGCAACTAATTGGGCGCACTTCTTCAATCTCGCGACCATCAGGACGAATTTTTTCAATGGTTATCATTTTACGAACACTTTCTTTAACAATCTTTTGCAAGACATATTGGATGTACTTAGTATCCTCTGGGAATTGTTCAGCGAAATGTTCTAATGTATCGACTTTTATTTCACTGACATTTGCCTCACGTGATAATTTATCACTATTTCTAACCGCTGTATTTAATTTTTCCGTTGAATACTCCCGAACTAAAGTGTTAATTTCTTCAGGAACTTTAAATAATTTTACAACACGTTTTTCTTTACCAACTTCAGCCATGATTTTTTGTTGGAATTCAACAATTTGTCTAATTGCTTCATGACCAAACATAATTGCATCTAGCATCACTTGTTCAGATAATTCATTAGCACCAGCTTCTACCATCATAACAGCATCATGTGATCCTGCGACAATTAAGTTTAATTCACTTTGCTTTTGTTGTTCTACTGTTGGGTTTATTATAAAGTTGTCATTTACTAAACCAACTTTAACCCCTGCAATTGGACCATTAAAAGGAATATCTGAAACACATAACGCACAAGAGGCACCAATCATCGCAGTAACATCAGGGGCATTGTCTTGCTCCACAGACATTACAGTTGCAACAATTTGAACATCATTTCTAAAACCATCAGCAAATAGTGGACGAATTGGTCTATCAATCAAACGACTTGATAAAATTGATGATTCACTTGGACGTCCTTCTCTTTTAATAAAACCACCTGGTATTTTACCCACTGCATATAATTTTTCTTCATAATCAACTGTTAATGGGAAAAAATCAATACCTTCTCTAGGCTCAGCGGAAGCAGTTGCCGCTACTAATACAGCAGTATCTCCGTAACGTACTAAAACAGCTCCATTTGCTTGTTTAGCCATCTTACCCGATTCGATTACTAATTTTCTGTTACCTAATTGCATCTCAAAACTATGCATACATTTTCCTCCTAATATAACCTATCATTCTTTGTCTTACTTTATCTTCGACATTTTTTTTAGGATTCCCTTTTTTAAATTAAATTAACCAAAAAATAAATAAAAAAGCGGGAAAATTCCCGCTTTCTCTACTATTTACGAAGATTTAATTTTGCAATGATTGTACGATAACGTTCAATATCATTAGTATGAAGATAATTTAATAATCTTCTACGATGTCCAACCATTTTTAAAAGACCACGACGTGAATGATGATCTTTTTTGTGTTCTTTCAAATGTTCAGTTAAATAAATAATACGTGCAGTTAAAATTGCAATTTGTACTTCTGGTGATCCAGTATCACCTTCATGTACACGATATTGTTCAATTACTTGTTGTTTTTGTTCAGCTGTTAACATATAAAAATACCTCCTAATTTTTAATCACCACTAGCCAAGAAATCGTCGGAGAATCGATACCTCCTAGCTATGGATTAGATACTATTAAATTAATATCCTAGTTATTATAATACAATTAAGATCAAAAGTAAACTAAAAAAATTCAAAAGCCATTGTAATATCCGTTTTTATTTGCTTAATTAATTCATCTGCATTAGAAAAACGTTTCTCACCACGTATTTTGTCTATAAATTCTACATCTATAATTTCATTATAAATATTCAAGTTAAAATCTAATATATGAACTTCAATATGGCGTGTTAATCCTTGAAATGTTGGATTCGTACCAATGTTTGCAATTGCACGATAAGTGTCATTCTTAAATATTACATTTACTGCATAAACACCATTAGAAGGAATAGCACGTTCTTTTTTTATTTCCATATTAGCCGTAGGAAAGCCTAGTGTCCTACCACGTTGGTCTCCAGAAATAACTTGACCTTGTATTCTAAAATTTTTCCCCAATAGTTTATTGGCCGATTTTATATCGCCTTTTAGTATTAAATGTCTAATTAACGTACTACTCACTAGTTTATTGTCAATATAAACTACTGGATGAATTTCAGCTTTAAAGCCAAAGTGTCTCCCTAGCTGTATTAGCAAATCTGGGGAGCCTTGTCCCTTATACCCGAATGAATAGTTAGGTCCAACCACTATATATTTAGGATTTAAATTATCTTGTAAAAGTTCTAAAAATTCTATAGGGGATAATTTTAAAAAATCAGTAGTGAAAGGGATGTTTAATAAAACATCAACACCTAACTCTTTCATCAATTCTTCTTTATAATCGTTGTCTCCTATTGCTAATGGACATTTTTTAGGGGATATAACGCCTAATGGATGGTTGCTAAATGTAAAAACAACACTTGTACCAGAAATATCCTTAGATAAAGCAATTGCTTTATTTATAATATTCTGATGCCCAATATGTACACCATCAAAAGTGCCTAATGCAACTACTATATTAGAATACTCTTTAGTTAAATTAGGAATTGTTGAAAAAATTCGCATGGGTAATCTAACTCCCTTAAAATGATAGACTACAAAACTTTATCATAATACTACTATCGAGTTATAACTTTAATTGGTGTAATTAAAACTTTATTAGCGTCAAATTCGCCAATTCCAATAAAGTCATCATCATTTTCATATATGCGCACTAAAGAATTTTGAATATCTGTATTATTCACAGTTATTTTTTGACCTTGCTTAAAAGCTTGTGCCAGATTTGTTGACAAAAAGACTGCTGGCATGTGTTCTAATACAACATCAATGTTTTGTAAAACATCTAATGGATGTTTCGCGATTTCTTCAAGAGTAAAAGCGTGATTCAGATCAAATCCACCAACCCTAGTTCGAATTAAAAAAGACATCACACTAGGGATGTTCATTTTAACACCAATATCAAAACATAATGTTCTAATGTATGTTCCTTTAGAACAATCTACATCAAATAAAAAATGATCTGAAAAATTTTCTATTAAAGAGATTTTTTTTATTTCTACTGTTCTCGTAGGTCGTTCAATTGATATGCCTTTTCTTGCTAAATCATATAATTTTACGCCATTAATTTTTATAGCAGAATGCATAGGAGGCATTTGTTGAATCTCACCTATAAAAGAGTCTAGAACACGGTTAATATCATTAGGTTCAGGTGCAATAAAATCACTGCTTTTCACTATAGTACCAGTGGTATCACCAGAATCCGTTGAATAACCAAAAGTCAATTCTGCGCGATAACTTTTATCAGCATCTGTCATATATTCGATTAATCGTGTTGCCTTGCCTATTGCAATGGGCAGTACCCCAGCAGCAGATGGATCTAATGTTCCTGCATGACCAACTTTTTTTATTTTATAAGTTCGACGAATAAAGGAAACAACATCATGGGAACTCATTCCGGATGGTTTTAAAACATTTATAAAACCATTAATCATTGTTTAAAACTCCCATAAGTCTACTCGCTGCATCAACAATAGTTTTTTTGCTGTCAAGTAATGATTGATGTATTGTACAACCAGCAGCTTTCTTGTGTCCACCACCACCAAAAGAGGTAGCGATTTTACTTACATCTATCGTTTTAGATCTCATACTAATTCTACAAGTTGAGTCATCAACATATTTTATCATAATAGCTAATTCCACACCATCGATTACTCGTGGAAAATCAATAAAACCTTCTGTGCTATCACAAAGTTCCAAAATATTTTGTGTAATAGAAATGCAAGCAATTCTATTATTTGCAAATAATTCCAAGGTTTCTAATACTTTGGGTAAAGCACGAATACTACTCAAAGGTTTTTTTTCTAACTCTTCGGAAATCAGATTAGGTTTTACACCATAATGAATTAATTCAGCTGCAATTTTCATTGTAGATTCAGACGTGTTTGAATATTTAAAGAAACCACTATCCGTAGCAATTGCGGTATATAAATATTCTGCAATTGCTACAGTAATTTGAGCATCCATCAATTTAAATAGTTGAAATATAATTTCTCCGGTAGCAGCAACATTACTATCTAAATATAAATAATCGGCAAATTCATTGTTAGAAATATGATGATCAATATTTAAAACAGGCGCCGAGGTTAGTTGTCTAACCCGACCAATACGTTCAAGATCACTAGAATCTAAAACGATTAATAAATCTGCGTTAATTTTATTTTCAACTGGTGATGTTATCATTTTAATATTATTCAAAAAGCTAAAATTAGATGGAATATCGTCATCAATTAGACATGTAACATTTTTACCAATACTAATTAAATAATTACTTAAAGCCAAAACAGACCCCAATGCATCACCATCAGGATTAACATGCGCTGTTACAACGAACTTACTATGCTTTTTTAGTAACTCAGCTATTTGTTCTAGAGTAATTTTCATAGTATTATTTGGCCTCATCATCTTTATCTTTGATTTTTGATAACAATTCTTGAATATGTACACTATAATCTAAAGATTTATCCAATTGGAATGCCAATTCCGGTGTACATCTAAGACGTATTCGTTTACCAATCTCACGACGAATATAACCTAATGCTTTTTGTAATCCGTCCCAACACTCTTTAATTTGGTCTTCAGATCCCATTAAACTAACATAAATTTTAGCACTTCGTAAATCACCAGTTACATCAACTTGCGTTACTGTAACAAACCCAATTCTGGGATCTTTTAATTCTTTTAATATAATTTGGCTAACTTCTTGTTTTATAAGTTCTTGAACTTTCTCAGTACGAAGTTGTCCCATAATATATCCCCCGTTCATTAATTACCAATCTTGATTTGCTCCATAGTATAGGCTTCAATAATATCGCCTTCTTTTATATCCCGATATTTATCAATCGTAATCCCACACTCATAACCAGCTGCCACTTCTTTTACATCGTCTTTAAAGCGTCTCAAAGAGTCTATAACTCCTTCGTATACTACGATGTCATCACGAATAATTCTAATGCTCGAATTATTCGTAACTTTTCCTTCTAATACATAGGAACCTGCCACTAGTGCTTTTGAAAAACTCAGAACCTGTCTTATTTCTACTTTACCTTGAATTACTTCTTTGAATTGAGGGGCAAGCATACCAGTCATAGCTGCTTGGACATCATTAATAGCTTCATAAATAATACGATATGTTCTAATATCAATGTTTTCTGTATCAGCTAATTTACGAGCATTCGCATCAGGACGTACATTGAATGCAATAATTAAAGCGTTAGCAGCTGTTGCAAGCATTACATCAGATTCATTAACTGCACCAACACCAGAATGTATGATATTAACTCTAACTTCTTCATTCGTATTTAAAGCTAACAAAGAGCTTTTTAAAGCTTCAACGGAACCTTGTACATCGGCTTTAATAAGAATATTTAAATCTTTTATATTACCATCTTGAATTTGTTGGAACAAATCATCAAGTGAAACTTTCTGAGAATGCATTAAATCATCACTGCGTTTTTTGGCAATACGTTTTTCGGCTATAGAACGTGCTTGTTTTTCATCAAGTGCTGCTAAAATATCGCCAGCTTCAGGAACATCTGCTAAACCAAGTACCTCTACCGGGGTTGATGGTCCTGATTTTTTCACTTTTTCACCGCGGTCATTTATCATTGCTCTTACTTTACCATAAGCAGTACCAGCAATGATAGAATCTCCCACATGAAGTGTACCTGTTTGAACTAATACTGTAGCAACCGGGCCACGCCCCTTGTCTAATTGTGCTTCAATAATGATACCTTGAGCTGCTCTGTTAGGATTTGCTTTTAATTCTTGCATTTCAGCAACTAATAGTATCATTTCTAATAAATCTTTAATTCCAGTTTGTTGACGGGCTGATACAGGAACCATAATCGTAGTACCACCCCAATCTTCAGGAATCAAACCATGTTCTGATAATTGCTGTTTAACATGATCAGGGTTTGCACCAGGGCGATCCATCTTATTGATAGCAACAATGATAGGAACATTTGCTGATTTAGCATGATTAATTGCTTCAATAGTCTGTGGCATAACACCATCATCTGCAGCAACAACTAAAATGGCAATGTCCGTTACTTGAGCTCCACGAGCACGCATTGCGGTAAAAGCTTCATGCCCTGGGGTGTCAAGAAATACGATTTTTTTATTTTGACAGACTACTTGGTACGCACCAATGTGTTGAGTAATACCACCAGCTTCTTTTGCAGTTACTTGAGTTTTGCGAATAACATCTAACAAAGATGTTTTACCATGGTCAACATGTCCCATTACAGTTACTACTGGTGGACGCAAAACTAGTGTTGCAGGATCATCAATGATTTCTGGAATTTCAGTAGGATCTTCCTCAGGCGGTAATTCTTCTACTGTTACATCAAATTCACCAGCAATAAGTGTTGCTGTATCAAGATCAATTTCTTGGTTAATTGTTGCCATAATCCCTAACATCATTAACTTCTTGATGATATCGGTAACTTCGCGTCCCATTTTCATGGAAAGTTCTTTTACAGTGATAGACTCACCCAATTTAATTACTTTAGGTTTTTCTACTTCTGGTTTAGCAGCTTTAACTGGAGTTTGATAATTTTTATTTTGATGGTTCTTATTTTTTTGATTAGGTCTATTTTGCCCAAAAGCAGGCTTTCTATTGTTGTTAAAATTATTATTACGATTATTTTGCATTGGTGGTTTATTATTTGAATTTCCTGAATTTATAGTATTAGGTTTTTGCTGTGTGTTATTTGAAGTAGTATTGTGAGACACAGCAGGTTTTGCTATTGGTTGTTTTTTATCATTTATATTATTATTATTGGATCTATTATCATTAGGTTTATTTATATGAGTAGTTGTAGGTTGATTCTGACGAACATTGTTATTAATTTGAACCTGTTTTGGAGCAGCATTTTCAGTAACCTTTTTGGACGAAAATGTCTTTACAATTATTGCTTTTTCTGTATCTCCAACACTACTCATATGATTTTTAGCTACGTCATTATTATTACGGGCTAAAATATCTAATATAACTTTACTCGTAGTATTAAATTCTTTTGCTAATTCATATATTCTATATTTGGACATTGATCCACCCCCATTTATTTTTTGTCATCAGCATTTATTAATTTTAATAAGTGCTCTATAAAACCATTATCATTAAGAGCTATAACCGCACGATAATCTTTACCGATACAACGTCCTAGACATTGTTTTGATAAAACATAATGCAAAGTAATATTATAAAATTGCGCCATATCAGAAAAGTTTTTCTTTGTTCCATCTGATGAATCTTGCGCCAATAATATAAGTTTTACCTTTCCCGCACGAACAGCTTTTTCTACCGGAAACTCTCCAGAAATTATTTTCCCCGCACGTTGTGCTAATCCAAGCAAATTAGATATCTTTTGATCTACTAAATCACTCATCTTGAAACACTTTTGAACGGAGTTCTTCAAAAATTTTTGAATCTAAAGCACTTTTAAATGATCTTTCAAATTGTTTTTCCTTGAAAGCTTTAGAAAAACAGTCTTTATTTCGACAAACATATGCGCCACGTCCCGCTTTTTTTCCCGTTTCATCTAATAGAAATTCACCTTCTGGAGTTCGCACCACTCGCACTAGTTCACGCTTATTACGCATTTCTTTACAACCAACACACATACGCTGTGGTGTCTTTTTCTGCGCTGCCATATTAATCCTCCACTGCTAATGATTCTTCTACTTGTACGGCTTGCGATTCGCTCTTAATATCAATTTTCCAGCCAGTTAATTTTGCAGCTAGTCGAGCATTTTGCCCTTCTTTGCCAATCGCTAAGGATAATTGATAATCTGGAACGACTACTTTTGATACTTTTTCAATTTCATTTACTTCTACTGATACAACTTTTGCAGGACTCAAAGAATTAGCAATATATTTAACTGGATCAGCATTCCATTTTACGATATCAATTTTTTCGCCTTTTAATTCATTTACGATTGTTTGTACACGCATACCTTTATGACCAACGCAAGAACCAACAGGATCTACATCTTCATCCCGTGAAAATACTGCTATTTTAGAACGCATGCCAGGTTCGCGAGCTACTGATTTTATTTCTACAATGCCATCATGAATTTCAGGAACCTCTAGTTCAAATAAACGTTTCAATAAACCAGGATGTGTTCTTGATACTAAAATTTGAGGACCTTTTGTTGTTTTCTTTACTTCGATTATATAGCTTTTAACTCTATCCCCATGCTTGTATTGTTCAAATGGAATTTGTTCAGAAGGAGCTAAAATAGCCTCCGCTTTTCCTAAGTCAATAAAAACATTTTTTTGTTCAATACGTTGTACAATACCAGTTAAAATGTCACTTTCTCTATTAGAAAATTCTTCATATATGATACCACGTTCAGCCTCACGAATTCTTTGGACAACAACCTGTTTTGCTGTCTGTGCAGCAATGCGACCAAAGTTTTTTGGTGTAACTTCAATTTCAATAATATCATCAATTTCGTAATCAGAATTGATTTTCTTTGCTTCTATTAAATCCATTTCTATGATATCATTTTCGACAACATCTACAATGTTTTTACGAGCATAAACATGAATATCCCCAGTTATTCTATCTAATGAAACTCGAACATTTTGAGCAGCACTAAAATTTCTTTTATATGCAGAAATTAAAGCAGCCTCAATTGCATCAAATAATATTTCAGGTGCAATCCCTTTTTCCTTACCTAATTGTTCAAATGCTTGCATGAACTCTGCGTTCATTTAAATCCCCCTTATTCAATTTTTATTTTTAAAACTCAAGATGTAGTTTAATTTTAGCGACATTTTCGCGTAAAATAGTTGTAGTATCTAATTCAAGTGTAGTATCAGTAAAATTCACCAATTTTCCTACAATGGATTTACTACCATCAATAGGCGCATATGTAGACACTTCAACGAAATCGCCTAAGTGACGCTTCAAATCTTTATCTTTTTTTAACACACGATCTAATCCAGGTGAAGAGACTTCTAAATAATAGTTATCCTGTATTGGGTCAAGTTCATCCAATTTTCCTTCTAATTGTTCACTTATCAATTGACAATCTTCAATATCAATTCCACCAGTTTTATCAATAAAAACTCGTAAATACCATTCACGCTCTTTTACATATTCAACATCAATTAATTCAATTTCAGTACCTTGCAACATTGGAATCAATAATTCTTCAACTAAATTTTCAATACGATTAGACATAAAAAACACCTCCTATATATATGTTATTTTTTCAAATAGTATGTATACTTATACTCTATAAAATATATTTATAGAAATAAGATTAAAGAGTGGGTTCGCACCCACTCTTTTAAAACATCAATAATTTGCAATAA
Source organism: Anaerosinus sp. (assembly GCA_029240055.1). Lineage (GTDB taxonomy): Bacteria > Bacillota > Negativicutes > JARBTT01 > JARBTT01 > JARBTT01. The sequence continues at coordinate 5,134 of JARBTT010000034.1, read as the reverse complement.
GATAATTATAACACTACTATATAGTATTGACAACCTTTAATGAGTTTTAACCAAAAAGTTGTGTTTGATCGGTTTCTAACATTCCTTCTAAGCAACCATGCTCTTTCAAAATATCAACAACTGTTTTTGATATTCCAGAACGTACTTTTAAATCTTCCATAGAAGAAAACTCTCGAAGTTTTCTTGCAACTACAATATTTCTTGCTGCTACATTTCCTACCCCTTGTAATGAAGCCAATGGCGGTAATAATGACTTTTCAAGTATAATAAATTTTTCTGCGGCTGATCGGTACAAATCAACTTTCTCTAAGCAATAACCACGTAAATACATTTCTAATGCAATTTCTAAGACTGTTTGTAACCCTTTCTCTTTAACCGATAAAGTATTTCCTTTTTGTTCAAATTCTACGAGATGTTTTTTTATAATCTCTTTCCCTGTGGAAATAATTCCAGCATCAAATTCGTTGGCTCTTACAGTAAAGTAAGCAGCATAAAAGGCTAAGGGGTAATGAATTTTACAATATGCAATTCGATAAGCCATCATTACGTACGCTACTGCATGTGCTTTAGGGAACATATACTTTATTTTTTGACAAGAATCTATATACCAGTCAGGAACAGATTGTTTACGAATTTTTTCTACATCTTCCGGCTTGATCCCTTTTCCTTTTCTTACACCTTCCATTATTTTAAATGAAAGCAATGGTTCTACACCCTTGTGAATTAAATACATCATGATATCATCACGAGCGGAAATCGCTTCGGAAACTTTAGCAGTTCCATTCTTAATAAGATCTTGTGCATTATTTAACCATACATCAGTACCGTGAGAAAATCCACTAATGCGAACTAATTCACTAAACGTTTTAGGTTGGGTATCATCAAGCATTTGCCGGACAAATTTCGTGCCAAATTCTGGAATACCATATGTTCCGGTTTTACTCCCTAAATCTTCGGGCTTTACGTTTAACGCTTTTGTCGAGGAAAATAGACTCATCGTTTCTTGATCATCAAATGGAATTGTTAGGGGATCTCTTTCCGTTAGATCTTCGAGCATTTTTATTACCGTCGGATCATCGTGACCAAGTATATCTAACTTAACTAATCGACTACTGATAGAATGGTAATCAAAATGTGTAGTAATTGTAGTAGTATTTTTATCATCGGCCGGATGTTGTATTGGCGTAAAGTGATGTACATCCATATTACGGGGAATAACCATGATTCCCCCTGGATGTTGTCCCGTAGTACGTTTTACCCCAGTACAGCCTGATACTAAGCTATTAATATGTGCATTTCTAGGTGTGATTCCCTTGTCATTATAATAATTTTTCACATAACCATAAGCGGTTTTATCGGCAATTGTTGCAATGGTTCCAGCACGGAAAACGTTATCTTTTCCGAATAATTCCTCAGTATATTTATGCGCTACTGGTTGATAGTCGCCAGAAAAGTTTAAATCAATATCAGGAACTTTATCTCCGTTAAACCCCATAAAAACAGCAAAAGGTATATCATGTCCATCTTTAATTAGCTTTGTATTACATTCTGGACAATCTTTATTTGGCAAATCAAATCCGCCACCATAACTACCATCAGTTATAAATTCGCTATACTTACAGTTAGGACAGCGCCAATGCGGTGGTAATGGATTTACTTCTGTGATGTCGGTCATCGTTGCTACAAAGGAGGATCCTACTGACCCCCTTGATCCTACAAGATACCCGTCATCTAATGATTTTTTTACAAGTTTATGTGCAATTAAATACAATACGGCAAAGCCATTGCCAATGATAGAATTTAATTCGGACTTTAAGCGATCTAAGACTATTTTCGGCAATAAATCGCCGTATAAAAACTTTGCTTTCTTATATGACATTGAGCTAATTTGTTCTTCCGCACCAGGTATTTGTGGCGAATATAAATCATCTGGAATGGGCTTGAATTTCTCTACCATTTCAGAAATCTTTCGTGGATTTGTTATAACGGCTTCAATCGCTTTTTCTTTACCTAAATAGCTAAATTCTTGTAACATCTCTTCTGTAGTCCTAAGATACAAAGGCGGTTGGTTATCGGCGTCTTTAAAGCCTTTACCAGTCATTAGAATTCTACGGTAAATTTCATCTTCTGGATTTAAAAAATGAACATCACAAGTTGCTACAAGTGGCAAGTTCAATTTCTCTGCTAATTCACATACTTTTAAATTAATTTGTCTGAGTCCGTCATCATCTTTTATTTTTCCTTCACGTACCAAAAAGGCATTATTGCCAACCGGTTGAATTTCAAGATAATCGTAAAACCCAGCAATTTTTAATAATGTTTCATCATCTTTTTCCTCAATAATTGCTTGAATTAATTCTCCAGCTTCACAAGCTGAACCAATAATCAATCCTTCGCGATATTCAGAGATTATTTTTCGAGGAACACGCGGAGTCCTATGCAAGAATTTAAGATGAGATAAGGAAACTATTTTATATAAATTACGCAAGCCAATAGGATTTTTAGCTAGTAGCACAATATGATTCGCGTGATTTAAATCTGTTTCAATAAGGTAACCTTCCATTCCATAAATAATTTTAATATCGGCTTTTTTAGCAACTTCATGTGCTTCCGGAAAAGCTTGGACTACACCATGATCTGTAATTGCAATAGCCGGGTGGCCCCATTTAGCTGCAGTATTAATTAAACTTTTTACTGAAACCACGGCATCCATATTACTCATATGAGTATGTGCATGTAATTCAACACGTTTTGTAGGGGCATCATCATGTCTACCAAAAACTTCAATGCGATTCATGCTATCAACGAACATAACCAATTCATTAGCATACTTGTCAAATTGAACAGTTCCTTTTACTTTTACAGATATTCCTTTGGCTAGACTATTTACAATTTTATTGAATTTATCTTTATCATCGAAGAAGGTTTTACAACTAAGTCCATCAGACAAATCACCAATATCAAAAGTTAATAGTTGTCTTCCTGTGCGAAGTTCTCTTGTGTCAAAAATAATCAGTTTACCCTCGATTACAATATTACGGGCTTCCTCTTGAATATCTCTAATTGGCTGTGCATTTTCTTTAATTACCCTTCCAAAAATCAGTGGCGTATCTGCTACTTTTTTATCTACCACTTTTGCCGATTCATTTAAAGCTTCAAGATATTCTGGGGTCATAATATCATCTTCATGTTCAATCATGTTATCTTCATCTAAACTCGTTAAACATTCTACTTCATAGTCACTATGAAATTCTCGCTGAATATAGTTTTTCAGCATGCGAACAATTGAATGTGCTGAAATAATTTCTGCTGCTAAATCACCAAATAATTTTAAAGTTAATTTATTTCCATCAAAATGACGATCCGAATTCAATAATAAATGTGTAACTGTTGGATTATTATTTGATACCTCAGCAACCAAAGTAGGCCAATTATTTTCTAAATATGATTCTAAATCAATAATAATTTGATTAAAAAAAACATTGCCAATACCGCATTGATCAATCAGTTGTTTTGATACTTTATCTAATAAAGGTAATGGTAATTTACTTTGTGTACTTAAAACAATTTCCCATGAAGAGGTTTTGGGGTTGACCTCCACATGTTTAACCTTACATTGTTGCAAAATTTTTCTTTCTTCTAACGTCAAGACTGTTTTATTTATAAAATCCCAAAAATATTCTTGATTTTTGGGTACGATACAATAATTATGCATTTCAATGGACCTCTTTCTGTTGTAAATGCTGTGAAATATATTTTAACATACTTAATCCTTTAAGTTAATAAATATTGCACTAAACATAAAGATATTGTATTTTGCTAAAAGCTTTTTAAAAACCAAAAATCATAAAATTTTTATAGTATAAACGAATATTAACGCTAAAGCCCAATAATATTTAAATATTACTGTTGGCGTGTTACATACATTAGTATCAAGCAGTTACCTTATTTTAAATGATGTGTATCATTCAAAAGCTCGATCACGACTTGGTTATCAACGTACTTTAATATATTAACTGCTGTATTATCTTGTCGTATATTCCAAATATATTTTAATGGTATATGCAACGCATGCGCAAGCAAGGTTCTAATTGTTCCACCATGCGAAACAATTACTATCGTCTGATCAGGATGTTGTTCGATTATTTTTTGTACTATATTACAAGACCGCTGTTCAACTTCGCAAAATGTTTCCCCATTAGGAATAATAACAGAATCTGCATTCTTAAAAAAACGTTCCACCTCTCCTGGCCATTTTGAACTAATTGTATTATAATCTAAACCTTCCCAATCACCAAAAGAAATTTCCCGTAATTCTGGTATGATATGAACAGATAATTGATGTGTATTGGCAATACCTTCTGCAGTTTTAATAGCGCGCTTAAGATCACTCGCATAAATTGCATCAATTTTTTCTTTTGCTAATCTTTGCGCTAGTAAATTGGCTTGTTCAATTCCCAATACCGACAAATCAATATCTGAGTGACCTTGGTATTTCCCAAGAATATTCCATTCTGTTTGTCCATGTCTTATTAAAATAACTTTAGTCATTATATTTACCGTCCATTAATGCTTTTTTCAGCGTTTCAATTAAAAAAATATTTTCATTATGCTGTTTTATCGCAAAACGAACATAATATTCTGATAGACCAGGATAATTAGTACAATCTCGTATTAAAATATTTTCATTCAATAATATGCTTTTTAATTTTGCTGCTGTTAAAGTAGATCTTTCTATGTTTGCTAAAATAAAATTAACTGTAGGTTTGTATACTTTTATATTAGAGATAGTTTTTAAACTTTCATAAGAAAATTCAAGCTCTTGTACCATAAAAGTACGACTATTTTCTTGGTATTTTAGATCTTTTAATGCGGCAACACCGGCAGTTTGAGCGAGGACATTCACATTCCAAGGGTCTTTTACTTGGTGTAAACTTTTTGTAAGGTTTGAATTTGCCATGGCAAACCCTAAACGTAAACCCGGAATAGCATAAAATTTTGTTAATGAGTGTAGCACCAATAAATTGTCGAATTTTTCAACCAAATGGCGCGCTGTATATTTCTCAGAATCGGGCAAGAAATCAATAAACGATTCATCAACAACAACAAAACAATTATTTTTCTTTGCATGGTA
>JARBTT010000033.1 GCA_029240055.1 Anaerosinus sp. | reverse complement strand
ATTGAATTTCTTCAATCTAGCCTTTTGGGATCATATACGTAGTCTCCGGCAGCACTTATATTCAGGTCGATGATACTTTATTCGTGTTTGAAGTAGATGAGCTGCTATTCTTAAATATGGCTATTCGTAAAGCTGTTGAATTTGATATTGTTGCTAAAAATGTAGCTAATTTCATAGAAGGGCCAAAAGCTAAAAAAATCTAAAAATGTTTTTATTCTAACAATCAAATACAATATCTAACGTACTTGCAAAGATTTTTACTAGTGTTGTGATATAATATATTAATAAAATTATATCGCGGATGGTGAAATAGGTTACAGGGCAATTAGTAGACGAGATTTAAATGAGTCTTTTTAGATATCCTAATAAAATTTGATCTTATAAAGAAAATTTGAGGAGTGGATGTAGGTGAAACTTGGAATCGCTGGTGCGGGAAATATTGTAGCGGAATTTTTATCGTTTAAGGATGAAGTAAAGGGCCTTGAGCTTCAAGGAATTTATGCAAGAAATAATCGGGATGGAAAACTTGATAAACTTTGTAGTCAGTATCATATTGCGGAAAAATATACGAATTATGATGAAATGCTACGAAGCGATCAAATTGATACGGTCTATGTCGCGGTTGTCAACGATATGCATTATGAATTCTGCAAAAAGGCGTTGGAAGCTGGAAAGCATGTTATTTGCGAAAAGCCGTTTACTGCAAATACGAAACAGCTTGAGGAGCTTTGTCAAATTGCAGAAGAAAAGCATTTGATGCTTCTTGAAGCAATTACAGTTATGTATATGCCATATTACCGGGAAATTCAGGAGCAAGTAGCTTTGCTCGGTAAAATAAAGATTGTGGAATGTAATTATTCGCAGTATTCTAGTCGCTATGATGCTTTCAAACGTGGTGAAATCCTGCCAGCCTTTGATGTGAAACGCGCAGGTGGCGCATTGATGGATTTGAATATTTATAATGTCCATTTTGTTACCGGTTTGTTTGGAAAGCCACAAGAGGTGCATTATTATGCCAATATTGAAAAGGAAATTGATGTGTCGGGCATGTTGATTCTTACCTATCCATCTTTTCAGTGTGTGTGCATTGGGGCCAAAGACTGTGCCGCTCCTGTGGTGTCTAATATTCAAGGTGATGCTGGTTGTATTCATCTTGAGCAACCGACGAATGCTTGTACAGCATTTCAAAAAATTATAAATAAGCAAGCTACGGAAAATTATGATTTTGATGAAAACAGACACCGGATGTATTACGAATTTGTCAAAATCACGGAGTTGATTGATGGTGAAAATTATGAAGAGGTAGGGAAACGCCTGGCACATAGCCGTATTGCATTGAATGTGTTAGTAGAAGCAAGAAAAAGTGCTGGGATTATCTTTTCTGGTGATGAATAAGCGGTTAGGTGTATGTAACTAAAAAGGATATGGATATGCAATTGTAATTTATCCATGTGTTTCTGCTGAAATCTATTTTCTCTAAAATTTGTTCTAAGAGAAATGATGTATTTGATATTTAACGGAAGCCTTAATTGATAAGTGCTTCCGAAGGTTTTATAAATTTCACACAAATCCTCCGGCTTTTTGAAGCGGGGGATTTTTTTTGCTGTCACACTAATTCAGGAGATACGTTAGCAATAAACGGAGTCGTTATTCCCGGAGAAAGCACATCGCTTCCTGATATTCTTTTGTTTAATTGCTATATTAATAATTTAAAATTCAAGATATTATCATTATATACTCATAAAGTAATCAAAAAGTATCGATAAATATCATAATAATATTGCAATGTTATCATCAAAATGTTATCATGGTTTAAGAAGATTATTACTTTTTAGGAAGAAGGTTGTATTACTATGCAAGAAATAAAAAAATTGCAGTACTACGTAAACGGAGAATTCAAAACTTCTAAAACCGAAGTCTATTCGGATGCCTTTGATCCAAGTACCGGAGAAATCATTGCTAAAGTACCGCGTTGTACTCCGGAGGAAGTAACAGAAGCCATTGCTAGTGCAAAGGCTGCATATCCTGCCTGGTCAGCGACACCAGTGATAAAAAGAGTTCAAATATTGTATAAATTTCGTGAACTCTTAGTAGAGAATATGGAAGAACTTACACATTTGGTAGCATTAGAAAACGGAAAAGCCTGGAGCGAAGCTGAAGGCGATGTACTAAAGGCTAAAGAAGGAACAGAACAAGCATTGTCAGCGCCTTCCTTGATGATGGGGGAAAGCCTTTTGGATGCTTCCAAAAGCTATGACACTGTATCTTATCGTGAACCGCTTGGGGTATTCGCTGGTATTATTCCTTTCAATTTTCCCGCAATGATTCCTATGGGGTGGATGACTCCAATCTGTATTGCTTGCGGTAATACGATTGTATTAAAAGCTGCGACTTTTACACCACAAACATGCATGCGTATCGCTGAATTGTATAAAGAAGCAGGCTTGCCTGATGGCGTTATTAATATTGTCACGTGTTCTCGGCATGAGGCAGAAATTTTATTGACACATCCTGATGTTAAAGGTATCACCTTTGTAGGTTCTACCGAAGTTGGTATGCACATTTATTCAACAGCTGCTGCTTCAGGAAAAAGAGTGCAGGCCTTATGTGAAGCAAAAAATCATGCATTGGTATTAGAAGATGCGCCGATTGAACGAACAGCCGCGGGAATTGTGAATGCCGCATTCGGTTGTGCCGGCGAACGTTGTATGGCCTTACCTGTTGTGGTTGTGCAAGAAAGCATAGCTGATGATTTGGTAAAAGCACTTATTGAACAAGCAAAAACGCTGACTATTGGACCAGCTTATGATAAGGCAACAAAACTTGGGCCGGTTATTAATGATGCCCATAAAAAATCAGTTTTAAACTGGATTCAGCAGGGGATTGATGAAGGTGCTGATCTTGTTCTTGACGGAAGAAATGTTACCGTAGAAGGATATGAAAAAGGTTTTTATATTGGACCTACTATTTTAGACAATGTAAAAAGTAGTATGAGTGTTGGAACAAAAGAAATTTTTGGACCTGTACTTTGTATTAAAAGAGTGAAAACGTTTGAAGAAGGACTTACTATAATGAATGATAATCCTTATGCTAATGGCTCTGTAATCTTCACTCAAAATGGCCATTATGCTAGAGAATTCGTTCGTCATACCGATGGCGGCATGGTTGGCGTAAACGTTGGCATTCCTGTCCCCGTTGGAATGTTCCCGTTCAACGGACATAAAAAATCCTTCTTTGGTGATTTGCACTGCCTAGGCAAAGATGGGTATCGTTTTTATACGGAAAGGAAAGTTGTGACCACTCACTGGTTCGATGAGCATGAGAAAAAAGCAAAAACTGTTAGTACTTGGGATGGAACAATTTGATAAATATAATAAAAAAAGAGCATTAGTGCTCTTTTTTTTTACGTCAGAAGAATGGGCTTTCCATGTTTGCATCCTATAGTTATTTGTTTTATATGGATAAGCAGTCTGGTTCTGTTAATGGAAATCCATTATAATAATACTTATATCTTTTATCGAAGAGGGTGTATATATATGATTATAGAGATTGATAGTAAGATTGCGGATAATCTATCGAAAACGGATCGGCAGATTGTAAATTTTATTAATGATCATGAACAGGATTTATCAGAGATGTCAATTGTAGATATTGCATTTGAGACATTTACCTCACCATCAACGGTATCAAGGGCGATTCGAAAATGTGGTATCAATGGCTTTAATGAATTGCGTTATAAATTGACACAGCCCAATAAAAATAAAGATTTGGCTAGTATCAATGAAATTATGAATAAATCTTTGATTGAGGCTACTTTTGTATTGGAACGGATGTCTTTGACGAATGTATTGAATATCGTAAATACAATTTCAGCTTCAAAAGATAAGAAAATTTATATATTTTCACGTGGCTTGACGGAACATGTAGCAAAAGAATTTAGCTTGAAATTAGAATTGCTTGATTACAACGTTACCGAAACCGGTGACCCGAATATTATGATCAGTATTACGAAAAATTTAAAAAAAGATAATTTGGTGATTATTTTTTCATTAAATGGGACAACCGAAGAATTGGTGGCATCGGCAAAGAATGCAACTTTAGCGGGAGCAAAGGTAATCACGTGCTGCTGTAGCGATCGCAGTCCAATGCTTGAGTATTCTTTGTATTACATTATTGGGTATAAGCATTCTCATATTGCAATTAAAGAGTTTGAGGTAACCTCTCGCTTACCGTTATTTATTATTTCAAGAATTATTATTGATTACCTTGTAGAGCAGACAAATCGATAAAAGGAAAAGGATGAAAATCATTTGCGAAAAGCGAAAAGATTTTCATCCTTTTTTGATTTAAGATAAAGCATAACAAAAGAACTTATGAATAAATAAAATCTTGTCAATTTATAAGGGGGAATTCGGTTATGGGAAATATCTTATCAACAAGACAAATGTTATTAAAGGCGCAAAGAGAAGGATATGCAGTACCAGCCTTTAATATTCACAATCTGGAAACGTTACAAGTGGTGGTTGATACGGCAAAAGAAATGCGTTCACCAGTAATTATAGCTGTAACGCCGTCGACGATTGATTATGCAAGAGATGAATACGTAGTTGCAATGGCTAGGGTTGCCGCAAAAAATACGGATACACCAATTGCGATTCATTTGGATCATTTTGAAAATATTTTAAAGATTAAACAAGCCATTGATGTGGGATTTAAATCTTGTATGATTGATGCTTCGAAAGAGCCTTTTGAAGAAAATATTACAAAAGTACAAGAAGTGGTAGCTTATGCACATCGATACGATACAACAGTAGAAGCGGAACTTGGTAAACTCGTTGGGATAGAAGATGATTTGGTCGTAGATGAAAAAGATAGCTTGTATACAAATCCAGCTGATGCAGTAATTTTCGTTGAACGAACAGGGGTTGATTCTCTTGCGGTTGCAATTGGTACAGCACATGGCTTATATAAAGGCAAACCTAAATTGGATTTTGAGCGTTTGCAAGAAATCAGAAGTAAAGTAAGTATTCCCTTGGTGTTGCATGGAGCTTCTGATGTCCCAGATGAACTTGTAAAACGAGCGATTTCCCTTGGTATTTGTAAAGTAAATGTTGCAACAGACTTAAAAATTCCATTTTCGAATTCAATCAAAGAATATTTTGTAGAAAATCCAAATGCTAATGATCCAAGAAAATATTTAACACCAGCGAAAGCGGCGATGAAGAAAATCGTTCAACATAAAATTGAAGTGTGTGGCAGTAATAATAGGTACTGAAAGCAAGGAGTGGGAGAAAATGATTTATACGCTGACGACAAATCCTGCCATTGATATGAATGTAACGACTAACGGCATTAAACCGCGTTTAGTAAATCGGACATCGAATACAATATATTCTCCCAATGGGAAAGGAATCAATGTAACCTTAGTCCTTAAACATTTCCAGGTAAACTCGCATGTACTTGGTTTCTTTGGTGGATTCACTGGAAAATATATTTTAGATCAGTTAACTGAACGTAATGTAGTTTCTTCGCCAATTTGGGTAGAAGATACCACGAGAATTAATATTTTTGTAAACGATGGCGAAGATGAGTATAAATTTGTTAATGCTGGATCAGTTGTACCCAAAGAAAAGCAAATTGAATTTTTAAAGAAACTTCGCAGTTTAGATGATTGTGAATATCTTGTCATCAGTGGCAGTTTACCGCAAGGAATTCCACTTGATTACTATGATGAAATTTTTTCTATTTGTGATCAAAAAGGCATCAAAGTAATTCTTGATATTAGCTCGAGAAAATTAAAAGAGCTATTAAAATATAAACCTTTGCTGATTAAACCAAATGATGAGGAAATAAAAGATATTTTTGGTGCTGAAATAAAGGATGAAACAGATGTAGTAAAAGTATTGAAGTTTTTAGGTGCTGAAGGAGCACAAAATGTATTGCTGACTTTGGGAGAAAAAGGGGCTTATTTTAGTGATGGCAAGAGTGTTTATTTTTGTACAGCAAAGCCGATACAATTGGTAAGTTCAGCTTGTGCAGGTGATGCAGCGCTCGGTGCATTTTTAAGTGAGTGGTTACTAAATGATAACGTTGAAGCTGCACTAAAAAAATCAGCCGCAACGGGAGCGAATGTTGCTGAGAGCAATGCTTTAGGTAATTTGAAAAATGTAAATGCATATATGGAACATATTATCGTAAGAAAGGTTGGGAATTAGCATGAAAAAAATACTAGGTGTAACTGGTTGTCCAACGGGAATTGCGCATACTTTTATGGCGGCGGAAGCATTAAAGCAAGCTGCAGAAGCACTTGGTGTACAAATCAAAGTGGAAACGAACGGAGCAATTGGTGTAGAAGATGAATTGACAGCGCAAGAAATAAAAGAAGCGGACTGTATTATCGTTGCTTGTGATAAAAAAGTAGATATGGAACGTTTTAATAGTAGGCCAGTTATTGAAGTATCTGTTGGTGAAGGGATTCATAAAGCAAAAGAATTGATAGAGAGAGCGATTTCTGGCAATGTGCCAATTAGAAAAGGCATAGCTAGTAATGATAGTACTAACGTAAGAGAACAGCAAACTTCCTTTGGTCACGAGATTTATAAGCATCTGATGAATGGTGTATCACATATGTTACCGTTTGTTGTTGCTGGTGGTGTTTTGATTGCGATTTCTTTCTTATGGGGGATTTATTCTTTCGATCCTAATTCGAGTCAATACAATTCATTTGCCGCACTTTTAAAGAAAATTGGTGGCTATTCTATGGGATTGATGGTACCTGTATTTGCGGCTTATATAGCACAATCAATTGCCAATCGTCCAGGACTGATTGCTGGCTTTGTTGCTGGTATCATTGCAGCTGATACGGGGTCTGGATTTATCGGTGGTATCATTGGTGGTTTCTTAGCAGGTTACGTGGCCTTGTTTTTAGTGAAAAGTTTAGCAGGAATGCCAAAACAATTTGAAGGTCTAAAATCAATTTTCTTAGTACCGCTTGTTAGTGTTGCTGTGGTTGGTATAGTAATGTGTTTACTTGCAAGCCCTGTTTCGGCAATCAATACTTATATGAATAATTTTCTTGCTGGTTTACAAAATTCCAATCCGGTATTACTTGGTATCGTAATCGGTTGTATGTGTGCATTTGACATGGGCGGGCCGGTCAATAAAGCGGCTTATGTTACTGGTACACTGTTATTAGGACAAGGAAACTATTATTTCATGGCTGGTGTTTCAGCTGCCTGTATTACACCGCCGATTGTAATTGCAATTGCAACAACGTTTTTCAAAAATAAATTTACTAAAGATGAACGTGCAGCTGGGGCTGTTAACTATATCTTAGGCTTTACGCATATTACTGAAGGGGCAATTCCTTTTGCGGCAAAAGAGCCGTTGAAAGTGCTTCCGATTTTAATGATCGCTTCTTCTATTTCTGCAATTTTATCTTATGTAATGAAAATTCAAGTGCCAGCACCACACGGTGGATTTTTGATTTTAGCCTTGGTTGATCAGCCGATTTCTTGGGTGCTTTGTATATTAGCAGGTTCGGTGGTTGGAGCAATCATTTATGGGTTTATCAAAGAAACAGTGAATAACGAAGCGTAAAAAGAGGTTTATGAGATGGAAGCAGTATTATTTGATATAAATACGATTAAATTGGATGTAAAGGCTAAGACAAAAGACGAAGTAATCAATGAAATGATTGATTTGCTTGATAATGATCATATTTTAAAGGATAGAGAAATGTATAAAAAATCGATTTATGTAAGGGAAGAAATGTCGACAACTGGGATTGGGTTTGGTATTGCAATCCCGCATGCAAAAACAAGTGCGGTGAATAAGCCACGCGTCGCTTTTGGGTTATCAAAAGAAGGCGTGGACTATGATAGCGAGGATGGTGAAAGAGTAAATCTCATTTTCATGATTGCTGTCAGTGATACTGATAATAATTTACATGTACAGACCCTTGCAAAGTTATCACGTAAATTAATCAATCCGGTGTTTAGAAATAATCTGATGCAATGTAAAACCAAAAAAGAAGTTTTGGTTTTACTAGAAGCAATTTAGGGTGAGCAATAGGTAAATATATAATCTGAGCCATTATAGTCCAGTATAACTTGTAATACAGAACAAAAAAACTATACGATATGAACCTGTTTGGGATATTTATTTTCATTATATAATTTAGAAAGAACATTATTTATAGCTGACACATTTATGTGATTTGCTTTGAATAATGTTCTTTCTTTTTGTAAGATTAGAAGATTTATTAAAGATCCAATTGCTTGATAATACCGTTCGAAAAAGAATCTGCCATGAGTAAAGCTTCTTTTTCAATTTGGTCAAATATAAGGATGTCTTTTCGGTATTCTTTCTTTAAGTGGGCAACGGCTTCTTCTTTGGTTAAGGCTAAGTGTTTGTACCACATAGATTGCATGGATTGTTTTGTCCAATTGGGATTAATATGATTTAGAAAACAGACGATTTCATCAGCGTTGTGATACCAACGGGCTTCGGCATTTTCGGCTAATGATTGGTCATTACTTTTGGCGGCGCTAATAAGTTCAGCTGCAATCAGTAGATGTTCTTTGATTAAATAACCAAATTCCATGGCATCTCGATCTTTATAATAACGTTTAAAAAGTTGGGTAAAATCTGACGCATTGCGTAATAAACGGTCAGTGGTTTGTTTTAAATTTGGGAGATTACCAATAAGGCTTATTATGGTTAGCCTGGTCCAGTATACATGCTGCTCCCATAATAAACGGAAGTGATCTCTGGCAAAGAGTTTGGAGCTATTAAAGCACAAACGTTCGGTCATGGCTTCATCGCCTTTCGGGTTTTTATATTATAGTATGTAGTGTTGAAAATTTAGGAACTAAAGTGAAAAAAATTAAGTATTGTACTACAGATAGTTCGTAAAAAAACAATAGCACGCATGTTAGAGCTGAAAAACGAAAAAAGAAAATATGGATCAGAAAAAACGTTATTTTGAGTTTATGTTTGTACTTTATGGCAAGACACCTTCTTAAAAAGAAGGTATTTTTAGAAAAATGTATAATATTACAAATAATAACTTGGTTCAATAATTTAATTAAGTTTAATTGTAGATGTTGGTCGAATTTGGTTGGAATTATTTATATTTTTGTTAGTATTCATGCTATCTTGTTATAAAATTATGATTACAGCTGAGGTGGAGGAAAAAGATGAGATTTACTATTGGTAAGCAGATATCAGCGACATGTATATTGATTATTGCGATATTTATGATGATGAATTTGTATATGTATTATCGTATAACTGTGGTCGAGCATACTTATCAAATTTTACTTGAAGATTCTACGCAGTTCACAAGTGCGGCAAAAGATATTCGTTCCCAATTATGGCTGCGTAATACGTACATACGTAATTACATATTAACTGGTGATGCTAAAGATCTAGATCGCAGTAATGAAGTTAAAAAGTCAACTGAAGCACAGGTAAGTGAACTCGAAAATAAGATGAAATTTTCTAGATCATCAAGAGAAATTGGGATTTTAAAGCTGGCATTAAACGAGTATAGCAAAACCTTGGATCAAGGGGCAGAAGTTAGAAAAAAATTAGGAATTGAGGGAACTTTAAAATTCCTTGCCGCTTCGGGAAAAAGAGCCGAAGGTATGGAAATTATTATTGATAATTTTACTGGATTTGTGAGTCAGCAAATTAGAGTGCAAATTGAAGAAACCAAGGCTCAGCAAAGTAGGGCAACCTTGATTGTTATCTTATGCAATATTGGGATTTTGTTCATTGCCATGGTGGCAGCAGTGATCTTAGCTCGTAAAATTTCACGACCAGTAACAGCAATGGCAGCTACTGCTGAAAACGTTGCTGGCGGAGATTTGAGAAGTAGAGAAATAAAGTATCATTTTAATGATGAAATTGGTGATATGTCAATTTCTATACAAAAAATGGTTGATGGCTTACGGGGTATGGTACAGCAAGTGATAGCGACAGCAACGCAAGTTGCTTCAGCGAGTAATCAATTAAATTTAGTATCTGAGCAATCAGCTGAGGCGGCAGAAGAAGTTGCAAGAACAACGACGCAGTTAGCTAGTGGAGCAGTATTACAAACAAATGAAATGAATCAAGTTGTCGATGAAGTGAGCGATATCGTTTTCAATATCAATCATGTGGCAAGTAATGCGGCTTCGCTATCTTTGCGCGCGACAAAAACCGCTGAGGTCGCTAGTGTGGGGAAAACAGCCGTGACTAAGGTTGGCGATCAGATGAGAGTCATTAATGACTCGGTTAATCAATCTTCTCATGGCATTAAGGATTTAGGCGAAAGTTCGCAACAGATTGGCAATATCGTTCAAGTCATCAGTAATATTGCGAGCCAAACCAATATGCTAGCACTGAATGCTGCAATTGAGGCGGCCAGAGCTGGCGAACACGGTCGTGGTTTTGCCGTCGTTGCTGATGAAGTAAAAAAGTTAGCTGATCAGTCCCAAATGGCTGCTCAAAATATTGCCAATATTGTAAAGACTATTCAATCAAAAATAAATGATGTTGTTACGACAATGGAAAAGGGTAGTCAAGATGTTCAGCAGGGTACGGATGACATGTCCAGTACATTAGAACAATTTAATCATATTGCAACATTGATCCAAGAGCTTGAACAGCAGATCGGTGAAATCACTGTGGCAACCGCCAATGTATCTTCATCTGGGGATAAAGTATTGGTGTCTATCAGTAGTGTGAAAAAGATGGTTGAGGAAACGGTATCGGGAACACATACGATTTCTGCTGCTACCGAAGAACAGCTTGCTTCGATGGAAGAAATATCATCGTCAAGTAGCATTCTAGCAAAAAAAGCAAAAGAATTAGAAACAATGATGGCGCGATTTGAAATTTGATTAAACATATAAAGTTTGCTGGAGGCATAATATGAATGAAACTAAATTGACGATTTTTTATGTTATGATTTTATCTTTGCTCGTAGTTTCAACTGGTTGTGGCTCGTTAAGTTTAAAGGATGACAAGCCTAAAGAAGTAATTTTAAAAGCTGCAGATGTTCATCCTGATAATTATCCTACTACAAAAAGTACAAAATATTTGGCCGAGTTATTAGAGGAGCGTAGTAATGGTCGGATAAAATTACAACTTTATCCGGGTGGTCAACTTGGCGAAGGCAAAACTATTGACGATGCTATGGCAGAGGGCATCATTGATATAGATCGCGAAGGAATAGATCGATATAGTAAAGATGTTAAGATGGTGCAAGCTTTCATGATGCCTTATGTTTTCCGTGATTCCGCACATGAATGGAAAGTGCTTGAAGGTCCTATTGGCGATCGGTTAAAAGAAGAATTAAAAAATAATGATAAGATTGTTTTGGCTTTCTATGATTCTGGTATGCGAAGTTTTTATAGTAAGAAACCGATTCACACACCGGAAGATATGAAAGGAATGAAATTTAGAACTTTGTCTGGGGATGTTTTCAAAAATATGTTGGAAATCGTGAATGCCGAAGGGATGAATTTAGCTTATAATGATATTTATCCAGGCTTACAGATAGGAAAAATAGATGGAGCTGAAAATAATATACCAAGCTACTTAACGGCGAAACATTTTGAGATAGCGAAATACTATACCTTGGATGAGCATTTGGCAATACCAGAAATTTTGTTTATTAGTAAACAGGCTTGGGAGAAATTAAGTCCGGACGATCAAAAATTATTATTGGAATGCGGAGCAGAAGCAGGCAAATATCAGCGTAAGTTATGGGCTGAATTTACCCAGGAAGGTATAGAGGAATTAAAGAGCCAAGGCGTAGAGTTTATCACTCCGGATAAAGCTGCATTTCGTAATGAGATGAATTCTTTATATCAAAAATATCCAGACAGCTTAGCGTTAATCAAAGAAATACAGGCTGTAAATTAATCAAAATAAAATGAGGTGGATTTTTAAAATGTTTCAAGATCTTGTAATGAAAAACCGTAGTTATAGACGTTTTTTTGAAGAAGAAAAAATTGCACAGGAAACGTTACTCAAACTGGTGGATTATGCCAGGATGGTACCATCTGGAGCGAATAAGCAGGCACTTCGCTATTATCTTGCGAATGAGAAAGAACATAATGAACAGATATTTGAAACGTTAGGCTGGGCGGGATATTTAAAAGACTGGCAAGGGCCAGTTGCTGGCGAAAGACCAGCCGCCTACATTGTTTTACTGCAAGATAGCAGTTATAAGATGGCTACTAGTTTTGATGCTGGTATCGCTGCGCAGACGATATTGCTTGGTGCAACTGAAATAGGACTTGGAGGCTGCATGATTGGCAATATCCAGGCTGAAAAGTTAAAACAAGTATTAAACCTCGCAGAAAATTTGGAGAGTGTGCTTGTCATTGCGCTTGGAAAACCAAAAGAATCGGTTGTAATTGAAAAAATGGATGCCAAAGATGATATTAAATACTGGCGTGATGAAAACCAGATTCATCATGTACCAAAACGAAACTTGGACGATATTATCATAAATTCATAGTAATCAAATTGAGTATTGCTACATAGTTTTCAATTTTATATGAATAAAAAAAACAGAGATAACATTCCTTTTATTTAGGAAGTTATCTCTGTTTCTCTATTAGCCGTGTTTTACTCTATCGTGTTCTTCAGCACGTTTGGCATTATTCCATCTATCTACGGTACCAACGAGATAGCCGGTAATGCGACGGATGCGATCAAATTTAACTGGATCAAAATCATATTTCATCTCAACTTCATCGTTATCAATTGTTAATTCTAGATTTTTTAAGATTTGCTTGGGATGATTGGTTGTAATATATTCAATATAATTTAAAATCTCTTGCTTTTCGAGTTCTCCATTGTGTACGGTTACATTTACATTGCTTATGATCATAGTTTATTCCTCCAAAGTAAATTTATTATTAATTTATAATTATTATTAATTGATTCTATAACTTATTTAAAACTCCTGCTAATGATTTAAAATAAAGATAAATCATTTTATCTAAGGAACAGGGGATGCTGCTCTTTTAGCAAAGCTAGTAAATAATTTTTGATTTTATGATATAATGAATGGGCTAAATGTATAGGCTAGCTGTATAGGAAAACCTAGTTTAGATAAAATATAGTTTGAACTATCATCGTTTTAGGGAGATGTCAGATGACTTTTTTTAATGATTTTAAAAAATTTGCTATGCGTGGCAATGTTTTAGATATGGCTGTTGGGGTTGTCATTGGGGCAGCGTTTGGAAAAATTATTTCCTCTTTCGTGTCTAATATTTTAATGCCACCATTAGGATTGTTGGTTGGTAGAATGGATTTTTCAAATCTTTTTATCAATCTTTCAGGTCAATCCGTACATACGTTAGCTGAAGCGCAAGCGGCTAATGTTCCAGTCATTGCGTATGGTTTATTTTTAAATGCTGTAATTGATTTTACTATTGTAGCATTCGCAATTTTCTTTTTGCTTAGACAAATAAATCGCTTTTGTCCGAAACCTGAACCTGAAGTTGAGCGGAAATGCCCATACTGTTTTTCCACCATTCATGAAAAAGCAACGAGATGTTCACATTGTACATCGACACTTTAACGGTGTCATTCTTGTTACATAAAACGCTTACCCATTATACGTGTTAAGCGATTTTATTTATAAATTTATAATTTTTATAAAGAAAAGAGGTCAATATTTTATTATGGATAGAAATGGTCAATGCTGGTGTGGTAGTGGTAAAAAATATAAAAAGTGTCATTTGAGTTTTGATGAAAAAATGGATAGCATAAAACTAGATGAACTGAAAGGACATATATTACCACCACGCAGTATTATTAAAACACAAACTGATATTGAAGGCATAAAAAAAAGTGCAAAGATTAATGATGCTGCTTTGGATTTAGTAGCTAGTCGCATCAAAGCTGGTATTGATACTGAAACATTAAATCAATTAGCACATGATTATATTGTGGAGCAGGGTGGGATTCCTGCTTGCTTAAATTATGGTGGTTACCCTAAGAGCGTTTGTATTTCCATTAATCATGTCGTATGTCATGGCATCCCATCTAAAGATACGATTTTAAGAGAAGGCGACATTGTGAATGTTGATATCACGACGACTTTAGATGGATATTATGCGGATGCATCACGTATGTTTATGATTGGTAAAGTAAGTGAAGAAGCAGAAAAGCTTGTAAAAGTCGCAAGAGAATGTATGGAAAAAGGCATTGCTGCAATTCAGCCATGGGGCTATCTAGGTGATATTGGTGCTGCGGTAGAGCAACATGCCCATGCAAATGGTTATTCTGTTGTGGTTGATTTAGGTGGCCATGGTGTTGGTAAGAAGATCCACGAGGAACCATTTGTACCGCATGTAGGGAAACGTGGCACGGGAATGTTATTGGTACCGGGTATGGTATTAACGGTGGAACCGATGATTAACATTGGCGGCTATGAAGTTTATACGGATAGTGAAGATGATTGGACTGTTTATACGGAAGATGATTCTTTATCGGCACAATGGGAACATACGATCTTGATTACGGAAACAGGCGTTGAAATTTTAGCAAAATAATTATTTAAATAGCATATTTGATATTGATAATCAATATCAAATATGCTATACTCTAGAAGTAGCTTTTCATAGAGGCTCTCCAAAATATAAAATACACAGCAAAAAAAGCTTACTATGCTCAGGTAAGCTTTTTTTGTGACATTTTACTTTAGGGAGACTGCTGTAAAATAAATTTCAATAAAATATTAATTTGATATTGATAATCAATATCAAATATGTTATGGTATGGATATAGCTTTTCATAGAGGCTCTCCAAAATATAAAATACACAACGAAAAAAGCTTACCATGCTCAGGTAAGCTTTTTTCGTTGTGTATTTTCTTATATGCTATGATTTGATATCAAATATTCTTGCGATAAAAATTTACTATTATATCTCATTTGATATTGAAAATCATTATCAAATGAGATATAATAAGTTTAGTTTTTGGTATAAATATATTTATCGTTTAAGGGAGATGCTTTATGGATGTAAATCGACGTTTTGAACAGTTATTAGCTTTTCATTGTGCACCAACATTGGCAGGAATAAAATCAGCGAATTTGATTACTTGCCAGAAAGATAAATTTGCTGATTTATTTTCTTTGCTAAAAGAGTATGAATGTTGTTTGAATTGTAAAGATATTTTCTTTTCAGTTTTATCAAATACTACTAGATTTGTTGTGATCTTGGTCTACAGGAAAACAAAGTTGGAAAAAGTCTTAAATCAGGCTGAGAGCCAAGTGATATTAAAAAAATTTGCTTATAGGCAAGGCGATAGTATTGAAAGTCATCTTAATTATTTAAAAGTGCGCATGGCCTTTACTAAGACATTTCCACATGAAATTGGTTTGTTTCTAGGGTATCCAATAGAAGATGTTTTAGGATTTATTGAAAACAAGGGACAAAAATTTAAATTATGTGGTTATTGGAAAGTGTATTCTGACGAAACGAAAGCAAGGAAAATGTTCGAAAGCTATACAAAATGCAGCAATGTTTTTTGCAAACACTTAAACGAAGGTATTTCTATTAAAAAACTTTTAAAAGCTATTTAAAAAGAGGAGGAATAAATGTGGATAAAATTGCAGTAATTTATTGGAGTGGATCTGGAAATACAGAAAAAATGGCCAAAGCGATTGTAAAAGGTGTTAATCAGGCAGGGAAAGATGTAGATGTTTTTCAAGCCAGTGATTTTAGTGCTAAAGATATAAACGCATATGAAAAAATTGCCTTTGGTTGTCCCTCAATGGGCTGTGAAGTCTTAGAAGAAACTGAGTTTGAACCATTTTTTCAAGAAATTGAATCTGCCTTAAAAGAAAAGCAAGTCGCATTGTTTGGCTCTTATGGTTGGGGGGATGGTGAATGGATGCGCAATTGGCAGGAACGTGTTATTCAAGATGGGGCAAAGTTATTCGAAGAAGGGGTAATCATTAATGATAAACCGGATCTTGCTGGAGAAGAAAAATGTACAGCTTTTGGTGAGCGGTTTGCAAACCAATAAATAAAGAGCCAAACTGGTATGTAATATTTTTTACTACAGACCAGTTTGGCTTTTTAAGTTAAATCTCCGTGAATTGCAAGCCAGATACAAGGGGGATTGCTTGAAGTATATTCAACTCGATGTTTTTGATGGGCCGGCAGCAGAAGAAAATCGCCAGCGATGAGCTTTTTAGATTTATTATATTCAAAGGTAAGGATTGCCTCTCCTTGTAGAACGAATACCAATTCGTCTTGCGGTTGGTCGTAATAAAAATTGGTTGGCGATTTTTGTCCTGTTGAAATAATCCTTTCTACAGTTAGATTTTGATTTTTTAGGATTGTTTCAAACAGTTCTTCTTTGCTTAGTGTATTCGGCAATTGAAATAAATTCATCGTAATTTCCTTTCAGTATAACAGTAATATAGATCATAAAAAATTTAGTAGCTTGTCGAACAATGCTAGATGCTGTTGTTATAAATTCATAGTTTTGTGGTAATGATAGTGAAAAGAAAGAAAAACATTGTTGACAAAAAATAAAAAAACATATATACTATCTAAAGTAACGCAAGTGACTCTGTAGCTCAGCTGGATAGAGTGTTTGACTACGAATCAAAAGGTCGCAGGTTCGACTCCTGCCAGGGTCACCATTTATTTTACTAAAAAAAATTGCTTTATACTAGATATTGATTTTGATAGAAATATCTGATAGAATGTCTAACATTGCCGGTATTAATTTTTATGGTGGCTGTGGTGAAGTGGTTAACACGCCGGATTGTGGCTCCGGTATTCGAGGGTTCGATCCCCTTCAGTCACCCCACTAAAATTTTTATATTGGGGCGTAGCCAAGTCGGTAAGGCACGGGACTTTGACTCCCGCATGCGTTGGTTCGAGTCCAGCCGCCCCAGCCATATTTATGATCCACTAGCTCAGTTGGTAGAGCACCTGACTTTTAATCAGGGTGTCCCGCGTTCGAGCCGCGGGTGGGTCACCATTGAATTTAATGCTTTTCAGACATTTGTTTGGAAAGCTTTTTTGTTTTCATTTTCCAGCATTTAATAGAAAAGCTCTGTGATCATGTGGCGAACCGCCTCGCGCTATCACAGAGCTTTTTTCTATTGTAAGAACTTTTAAAGTATTCACTGCTGGAATAATTGGAAGAGCAGCATCTGTATATATGCTTTATTATAATGTAGAAAATTAGGCAGGAAGGATGCTGATATTGTCGAATGATTATAACAATATGTAAAAGCGATGCGAAAGAGGTGGGGAATTGGTGGTGTGTAATATATTATAAAATGACACTTATAATGAGATACAAGATACGACGATTGTGCAAGGAATGGAAAAATGAAAACAACAAACGGATTTGAAAAATACATAAAGACTACAGTTAATATTGACTCAAATACTGTCTTGCCACATAAATCAATTTCTTTTAAGGTATTAATCATAGCTTTCCTTATATTTATGGCTACTTTTCTTGGGGCTTTGTATCAAATCGAAGAGCATATAGAGCGAACGAATATTGAAGTTGTTAAAGATGAGTTACGTTCCATTGCTGCTATCACAGCTTTTCATATGAATGGCAATTCTATAGAAGAAATACAAAAACCAGAACAAGAA
>JARBTT010000206.1 GCA_029240055.1 Anaerosinus sp. | reverse complement strand
GGCCCGATTGGCGGCACTTATTATGCTGGCACTTCCTCCATTTCAGCCAATGTGCCCCAAGGGGCTTCTACACCAGCTACGCCAGATGGCAGAAATGCTCATACACCACTTGCCGAAGGCTGCTCCCCCTCCCATGCCATGGATAAAAATGGTCCAACGGCCGTATTTAAATCCGTTGCTAAATTACCAACGAATAAAATCACTGGCGGCGTACTACTCAATCAAAAAATAACACCACAAATCCTTGCCAAAGAAGAAAACCGCAAGAAATTGATTATGCTATTGCGCACATTTTTTAACCGACTAAAAGGCTTCCACGTGCAATACAACGTCGTATCTCGAGAAACACTACTAGATGCCCAGCTCCATCCCGAAAAGCATCGTGATTTAATCGTCCGCGTTGCTGGTTACAGTGCCTTCTTTAACGTACTATCCAAAGAAACCCAAGACGATATCATCGAACGTACCGAACACGTTTTATAAAAAATTAGATTGGAGATTATAACCATGGAATATTTATTTGACACTGCTAATATTGAGGCAATAAAAAAATATAGCGAGCTTTTTCCAATTACAGGCGTTACGAGCAACCCAAGCATTATCAAACTCGAAGGAAAGGTCAACTTTTTTCAACATTTCAGAGAAATTCGTCAAATCATCGGCCTGGATAAAACACTTCACATTCAAGTATTAGCCGAAGATGCCGAAGGCATGATTGCCGAAGCAAACGCGATCCTCGCTAATGTTGATGATAAAGTGTTTATTAAAATTCCTACCACACCACAAGGTTTAAAAGCAATGCGTCTGTTAAAAGCCAAAGGCGTTGGTATCACGGCAACTGCGATCTATACAAAAATGCAAGGACTCCTCGCAATGGAAGCTGGTGCCGATTTTATCGCCCCATATTTTAACCGCATGCAAAACTTAGATATCAATCCTTGTGAAGTCATCACTACATTCGCTCAAATGATTGAACAATATCATTATCCAACAAAAATAGTCGCGGCCAGCTTTAAAAATATGGGACAAGTAAATACAGCCTTTGAATGCGGAGCCCAAGCAGCAACACTTGCCCCTGCTTTACTCGTTGATGCTTTTAAAATGCCGTCCATACAGAAAGCAGTCGATGACTTCGCCGCCGACTGGGAAAAAATCTTCGGAAAAGTATCCATTGCTGATTTAAAATAAGGTTGATAAGAAAATAAGTATTTAAATTATGAAAGCAACTATGCGTACAGATTTTTTGCTACACTTAGTTGCTTTTTTTGGTATACTATAGCTATGAATGATTACAAAATAAAGGGGCGTTTTCTATGCGTAGAAGTAGCTTAATTCTCTATTTTATACTTAGTACTTTTCTCATTTTTACTACGACTTGTTTTGCTAGCGATAGGGTTCCCAAACGAATTGCGATACTACCAGTTATCAATGAAACCGGCAATGCGCAGCCTGAAATCGAACAGTATATCAAAGCTGAGCTGGAAGATAAACTTCATATTCCCTTGAATGGCATACTAAACATCTACGAATACATTCCGAAGACCGATATTTTAAAAGTTCTCCCTGAGCTAAATGGTCCCAATAAAGCCAGCAAATTCGATATGAATCGTCTAAAGTTTGCAGCCGAAGAGCTATCGGCCGATTTGATTGTCGGGATTGCGATAACGTCCCTCTATGAACATCAGTACCCACATTGGGAAGAAACAATTTTAGACAGCAATGTGACCCTGCGCCTAATTGGCTATGATAAAACAAAAGATGAATTCATCAACCTAAAATCCCAAGAATCCTACAATGGTGAATACATCCTCTCTGGCACAATTGATGCACTCTCCCACGAAGCACTAAACAAAGTATTCAACAAAATAGACTTTAAAAAGGATGTTTTCCCAATCATACCAACGGAAAAACTCACATGAATAAAAAGAAGTTGTAACCTACACAAAGGCTACAACTTCTCTTTTTATTCACTCACATCAGTTCCAATTCCGCATCCTATCATCACCACAAGTATTCTGTAACTGCGTAATACGAAGACCTGTCAATCCTCCAATATACGATAAATGGCCAGTTACTGCTTATTATTGTCCTTGTTGTAATTGCCTGACTTCTAAAATTCGCGCTTACCGTAACAAAACCTTCCTACATTTAAACGAGTTTTAAAGGAATCGCAGCTTGTCTATGCCATTCCCTTTACAGTTCCAACTATAGATATTTTGCTAAAAATTTTTCCATTTCCTTATAAAAATCAATTCTATTTTCTTCATTTGCAAAACCGTGCCCCTCATTTTGTTTTACCATATATTCTACGGGAATTCCCTTCACTCTTAGCGCAGATACTATTTGATCGGATTCATTAATATTTACCCGTGGATCATTTGCCCCTTGCGCAACAAACAATGGTGCCTTTATTTGTTCAACATGAAAAATAGGAGAAACATCATGTAAAAGTTGATTGTCTTTTTGAGGATTGCCCATTCGTTCATAAAATTCTGCGATTTCAGGTTTCCAGTATGGCGGAATTGTTTCTAATAGAGTGAATAAATTAGATGGTCCTACTAAATCAACCCCACAGGCATATTTATCCGGTGTAAATGCTAAGCCAGCCAAAGTCGCATATCCGCCATAACTGCCACCATAAATAGCAACCCTCTTCGGATCAGCAATACCTTTAGATACCAGCCAGTTCACACCATCTGTAATGTCATCCTGCATTTTTTTACCCCATTGTTTATTCCCAGCATTGAGAAAAGCTTTACCATAGCCAGCAGATCCTCTATAATTCATTTGGAGAACAGCATAGCCACGGTTAGCTAAAAACTGTACTTCAGGATCATAACCCCAATAATCACGTACCCACGGTCCTCCGTGAGGATTAATTACCACTGGCAAATTTTTAGAATCCCGACCTTTTGGTAATGTCAAGTAGCCATGAATGGTGTATCCATCCCGCGAAGTATATTGAATAGGCTGCATAGCCGCCAGATCCTGTTTATTCTGCCAAGGAGCACTTGCCGACAGCTCCGATAATTGATCATTAATAGCATCATAAAAATAATATGTGCCTTGATCTATGTCACTATATACGACTACGATAAACTTATCTTCATTCTTATCCGTTGAAGTAATAGTAAATTCATCATTTCCTAATCGCTTCTGAAGATGCTCATATAACTGATGCATGCTTTCATCAAAAAAATGTCGATGGAGCTTATCTGTTACATACCCCACGCCAACCAAAACATTGCGTTTTTCAGACATAACCACTGTACTGATATCCACTTCAGGATGCTCAAATAAAACAGATTCTTCTTTCACTGTTTCTGGGTTAAAGAGTACCAAAGCTTCTTTATCCCTTGCTAAATTTGATGTCGCATAGATTTCTTTGTTACTGGCATCAAAAGAATATGGCGTCATATCATTTTGAAAATCCATAGAAAGAATATTTGCAAAAGGTTGATCTGCAGTCTGCCGATAGTAAATTAGTTTATTCCCTGTATTCACATCTTGTGCATAAGCAATGCGTACCGTTCCTTGATGATCAGCTAAATAGTCTGTAAAGTTACCTGGATTTTCGACTTCTAACTTTAATTCACCAGTAATAACATTCAATCGATATACATCAAAAACTTCTGGATTACGTTTATTCATTGTGATCAACACTTCGTTTTCTGTACAACGTAACTCATCCATAACATTAGATTTAACTCCTTTAAAAGGAGTTAAATCTTTTGTAGTACCATTTTTGATATTTACTGCGAAAATATGATAATTTTCATCGCCACCGAAATCACGGTTATAAATAATTATTTCATCATTTTTCCAAAAATAGTTATCAATATCCCGATCAATAACACTAGTAACACGTTTTACCTTGTCAGTTTCCTTTATAAAAATGTTCAGACGATGTTCATAAGGCTTCAAAAAGGCAAGCCTATTGCCATCAGGTGAAATACTATACCCTGCTGTTTCTGGATTACGGAAAAAATCTCTAACGGGAAGTACTGACGATTTATTTTCAGCTACCTCATTAGCCCATGCACTTTGACTAAAAAAAAATGACGTAACTAACATAAATCCTATTAGGATTGACCAATTTAAGAGTTGTTTCATTCGCAAATTGAACACATTTATCTCCTCCTTCTATAGCTGATGTCTACTTTGATTTTATAAATCTATCATTTCAGTCTTTATTTTGTAATTTACTCCAAGTGAAACAAGTGGGGATGCCTTTTTCGTCATCCTGCTATCATCTTTTATA
>JARBTT010000032.1 GCA_029240055.1 Anaerosinus sp. | reverse complement strand
CTCTTACTGTGCAATTAGGGAGCTATTAATATATATTAATAGCTCCCTAATTTATAAATAATATATACATTACTACTTATTTATAAACATTCATATTCATAAGATTAATATCAAGCTCTGCTATCTTTTCTCTTAAAGTTTTTGTTGTTTCTTCATATTCTTCTGTTAGCATTGTAATTTCTTCTTTAATCAAAACACTCTCCGTAATATTTTGAACGAAACAAACTACGATTTCTTCATTATGATCATATAGAAACTTTAAATTATAGTAGCATTCTACCCCTATATTATTAACATGTCGCACTCGCAATAACTCGGTACCGTTTCGTTCTTTTTTACATTTATAATATGCTTCACTAATTAAATTAGGCTTTTCATCATGAAAAATTGCTTTTATGATTCTGTCAAAAGATTTTCCCTGAAGCTTTTCTACACTTGCACTGGAATATCGTATTGTACTAAAATATATGATTTTACCATAGTTATCAATTGCAAACAACGCTGCTGGAAGAGAATTAATTACTAAATTTATCATTTTTTCATAAACTGATTTTTTAAGCATATCTTAAAGCACCTCAAATGCATATCAACCTTATATCTAGTTATGAGCTAATTAAAAATAGCATATCAAAATGTAATAATTCGTTACTTAAGCCATTTCTTTATACGCTCTATAGCTTCACTTAATCGTTCTTCAGATTGTACCAGTGCAATTCTTATATAGCCTTCTCCGTATTTACCAAAAGCAACGCCTGGAATAACAGCGACTCCCGTATTTTTTAAAAGATTCACGGTGAAATCAAAAGAAGATTGTTTATTGGGTGTAGGAATCCAAACATACATACTCGCTTTTGGCATTTCTAAGCTCCAACCCATATCATTAAATCCATTAACAATGATATCACGCCTACGTTGATATGTTTGAACCAATTCTTTTACACAATCTTGCGATCCAGTAATTGCTGCAATAGCACCTTGTTGCAATGGATAAAATATACCATAATCGAAGTTAGATTTTAAGCGGCTCAAAAGTCCTATTACTTCTTTATTACCAACCATATAACCAACGCGACACCCTGCCATATTATAAGTCTTAGATGTAGAATGAAATTCTACCGCTACCTCTTTTGCACCATTTACTGATAAAAAACTATCTGGAACATAATCGTCAAAAGCTAATTCACTATAAGCAAAGTCATGACATATTACAAAAGAATATTTCTTTGCATATTGAACAGCTTCTTCAAAAAATTCTTTTGGTGCTGTTGCAGCTAATGGATTATTAGGATAGTTCAAAATCATAAGCTTGGCACGTTTTAATATATCTTCTGGAATGGCTGATAAATCCGGCAAATAATTATTTTCAGCAACTAAAGGCATATGATACAATTCAGCATCAGCCATCAACGGCCCTGCGCTGTAAATTGGATAGCCTGGATCAGGGATTAATACAACATCGCTAGGGTTTACTAAACAAAGACTAATATGTGATAAACCTTCTTGTGAGCCAATAAGAGAATGTACTTCTGTTTCTGGATCTAAGACAATACCAAACTTTTTTTTGTACCAATCAGCAATTGCTATTGTAAATTCATTAATTCCTTTTGTAAAAGTATAACCATAGTTGGCATTATCATCGGTAGCTTCTTTTATAGCCTCAACAATATGTCTAGCTGGTGGTAAATCAGGGCTACCAATACTAAGAGTAATCACATCATTACCTTTTTCTATTTCTGCTTTTCTTAATTCATCTACTTGCGAAAAAATTGCTGAAGTAATCGTATCCATGCGGTTTGCTTGTTTTATCATTTCGCTCCTCCTGAAGATGATTTATTTTACTTTGAATCATTTCACCAAATTCATAGCTCTATTGCTTGCTTCATATAGAACACGTTCTTCATCAATTGTAGTTAATCTACCGTGTTCAAGCAATATTTTACCATTAACCACTACTGTATCAACATGACTTGACTTTGCCGAATATGCCAATAAAGAAACAATATCATGTTTTGGACACCATTGAATATGATTCATATTAAATAAAGTAATATCGGCTTTATATCCTATAGCAATTTTACCCACGATATTTCCAAGCCCTACAGTTTTCGCTCCGTATTCAGTAGCCATTTTAACCCCAGTTAAAGCTGGAACCACTAATGGGTCTAAGGTATTTACTTTATGTAATAATGTTACTAAATTAACTTCTTCAAGCATATCTAAATTATTATTGCTTGATGTTCCATCTGTACCAAGGCCAACACAAAGTCCTGCTTTTAACATTGCAGGAATTGGTGCAATACCACTGGCCAACTTCATATTACTACCAGGATTATGCGCAACACGAACATTATACTTTTTCATAATTGCAATATCTTTCTCTGATACGTGCACACTATGTGCAGCGAGGACCCCGCAATCAAAAATCCCTGTTTCCTCCATCAGTGCAATTGGAGACATATTGTATTGTTTCATACAGTTTTCTACTTCGCCAATTGTTTCTGATAAATGAATATGAATTTCAGCACCAACTTTTTGTGCTTCGCCTGCAACTTGACGCAAAAAATCAGGAGGACAAGTATATGGTGCATGCGGGCCAAACATAACCGTAATTCTCCCATCGGCAGCATTATGATAGTTTTTATATAATTCTATATTCTCCTGCAATGCCTGCTGTCCATTTGGTGCTACACCAATCATGCCACGAGATAAAACACCACGAATCCCTGTTTCTGTAACGGCATCACCAACACGATCCATTTCCGAATACATATCGGCAAATGTCGTTGTTCCTGTTTTTATCATTTCTGCAATAGCAAGCATAGACCCCCAATAGATATCATCGCTTTTCATCTTCGCTTCTACTGGCCAAATTTTATTTTCGAGCCAATCCATCAATTGCATATCGTCTGCATAACTACGAAGTAATGTCATTGCCGCATGGGTGTGCGTATTTACGAATCCAGGTATTGCTAATTTATTTGTACAATCAAGAATTTTATCACATTGGCAATTTTCATCAATATTTCCAATGCTTTCGATCGTATCATTATCAATTAAAATATTTGATTCTTTTACACTACCATCTTCCAATAAAACTGTTGCGTTTTTCAATAAAAGTTTAGCCATAATTAGTCCTCCCTAACGTTGACGATAATGGTTTAAATAGAAATCATGCATAATTTCTACATCATCATCATTGATTTTTTGCGCACCACATGTAAATTGATTTGCACAAATAAAAATCTGAGCTGATTTTTCAACAACTTCACACGCAACTTTTGCTTCATGAAGATTTGTTCCACAACCAACTACACCATGATTAGCTAATAATACAGCATTGTTTTCTCCCAAGGCTTCCACTGCATTTTTAGCCAATTGATCTGAACCACAAATTGCATATTCCGCTACAGCAACACCGCCACCCACCAATTGGACAAGATCTTCTACAATTGGTGGTATTGCTTGATATGCTACTGCGCAGGCAGTAGCATAAATGCTATGCGTAT
This sequence comes from Anaerosinus sp., assembly GCA_029240055.1. Lineage (GTDB taxonomy): Bacteria > Bacillota > Negativicutes > JARBTT01 > JARBTT01 > JARBTT01. The sequence goes on along the minus strand of JARBTT010000032.1, from coordinate 14,212 downwards.
GAATAATAGCTTGAATATTTGGACGTGCACTATAAATTTCCAAATGCAATGCACTTTCTGATGAAGGTTTAAAATTTTCCTCAATAAACTTACCCGATAAATTAAGAACCGCAATATCTTCTAATGATAATGTACGATAATCTTTACCTGATGGTGTAATAGCGACATAGTCGGTATTTGGTATTCTCGCACTAAGGTTTCCCCATGTGCCAACAATTAGCTTGCTATCTAGTAACATACAACCATATTTAATAATTTCAGTCTTTATTTGGTTTGCTTCCGACACTATTTCCACTCCATTATAAGACATCAAGGATTTCCAACTATACTTAGTATGAAAATCCTCGATGTAATTCATGATTTTATGCTTGCGTTAAATATGTTTTTTGTTCTTTTGATAATGTATCAATCGCAATATCTAAGGCTTCTAATTTAATTTTTGCAATACGTTTATTTACTTCATCTGGCATAATATAAACTTTTCCATCCATATTTACATGGTTTTGTGCAATATGTAATGCTGATAAAGCTTGCACTGCAAAAGATAAATCCATAATTTCTGTTGGATGTCCATCACCAGCAGCTAAATTTACTAGGCGACCTTCTGCTAATAAGTAAACTTTACGCCCGTCTTCAAAAGCAAATTCTTCAATATTCTTGCGTACCGTACGTTTTGACGTTGATAATTTTTCTAGATCGATTTTATTAATTTCAACATCAAAATGACCTGCATTTGCCATCATCGCACCAGACTTCATTACTTTAAAATGATTAGCAGTAAGAATATCTTTACAACCAGTAAGCGTTACAAAAACATCACCGATTTTTGCAGCTTCTTGCATTGACATTACTCTAAAACCATCAAATACAGCTTCAATTGCTTTGATTGGATCAACTTCAGTAACGATAACGTTTGCCCCCATGCCTTTGGCACGCATGGCAACACCTTTACCACACCATCCATAACCAGCAACAACAACATTTTTACCAGCAACAACGAGATTTGTTGTACGCATAATGCCATCCCAAGTAGATTGACCAGTGCCATAACGATTATCAAATAAGTATTTGCAATATGCATCATTAACTGCAACCATCGGGAACTTTAGCTTACCTTCTGCTTCCAACGCTTTTAGTCGAATAACACCAGTAGTGGTTTCTTCAGAACCACCTAAGATATTTGCCGCCAAGTCACTTCTTTCTCCATGAAGTAAAGATACAAGATCACCACCATCGTCGATGATCATATCTGGCTTTGAATCCAATGCTTTATGTAAAAACATATCATATTCTTCATTCGTGCAATTATACCAAGCATAAACAGTAACGCCATCTTCAACCAATGCTGCTGCCACATCATCTTGTGTTGATAATGGATTACTACCGGTTACTACAACTTCAGCACCAGCATTTTTAAGCACAAGTCCTAAATATGCCGTCTTCGCTTCTAAATGCATTGTAACAACCATCTTCTTACCTGCTAAAGGTTTTGTTTTTAAAAATTCTTCATTTAAAGAATTTAATACTGGCATAAAGTTTTTTACCCAATTAATTTTGTCATGACCTTGTGGTGCTAAATTAATATCTCTAATCATTGATTCCATAAAATTATCTACCTCTTTAACTTTTCTTTTAATTTTTGTATTGATTCTGTATAATCATTTCTTAACACGCCATGTTCTGTGATAATACCATTAATGAATCTATGAGGTGTAACATCAAATGCAGGGTTGAACACATCGACTTCCAGTGGTGCAATTTGTACATCATATATATGGGTTACTTCTCTCTTGTTACGTTGCTCAATTGGAATTTCATCACCTGTTTTTAACGTAAAATCAAAAGTAGAGCTTGGTGCTGCAACATAAAAAGGAATCCCATGTTCTTTTGCTAGTACAGCTACACTATATGTTCCTATTTTATTCGCAACATCACCATTGGCCGTAATACGATCTGCACCAACGACTACAGCACTGACCATTTTATTCTTCATTACCCAACCAGCCATATTATCCGTAATCAGCGTTACTGGAATCTGATCTTGTAATAATTCAAAAGCAGTAAGTCTCGCACCTTGCAAGAGAGGCCTTGTTTCGTCGGCAAATACTCTTGTAATATTACCATCCGCATACGCCTGTCTAATCACACCTAATGCAGTTCCCATAGCCACCGTCGCCAGTGCACCTGCATTACAATGTGTTAAGACCGCTGTTGGTTCTGTAAATAAAGTAGCACCGTGCTTTCCTAGCGCTATATTAATTGCCTTATCCTCCTTGAAAATATCGATGGCTTCTTTTTCTAATAAATTTAATAATGCCTCTACATTCATTTTATGAAAAGAATTCTTTGTAATGTTCATCATACGATCAAGTGCCCAAAATAAATTGACCGCAGTTGGCCTAGTTTCACGCAATTCTCGGTCAACCACCAGTAAACTATCCCAAAATGCATCTTTTCCTTGCTTTGCCGACTGCCTAGCTCCTAATACAAAACCAAATGCGGCCGCAGCACCAATCGCAGGCGCTCCACGCACCTCAAGCTTTTTGATTGCTTCACCAACAATTTGATAATTATCACATTTTATATATTCAACAGCTGTTGGCAGCTTAGTTTGGTTTAATAATTCCAAATAATCGCCTTGCCAAATCATTGTTTGCACAGACAAACCTCCTTATAATTTAAAGCCGCCAAATTCAGCAAATGTACTATCACATTTGCAACTTCTATTTTCAAGGTTGATCTTTTCAATGCTTTTCATGATTAAAGTTTTAATATTATCACCATTTGCTGCCATCGTTTCCAATACTTCAGAATGTGTCAATGCCTGTGTAGAAATACCCGCTGCATAATTCGTTACCATAGATACCGTGGCATAACACATTTCTGCTTCGTGTGCTAGTACAACTTCAGGTACGTTTGTCATCCCAACTAAATCTCCGCCCATTTTTGCAAACATTTTAATTTCAGCTGGCGTTTCAAACCGTGGTCCATCTGTACAAACATAGATACCTTTTTCATGAATAGATAAACCTAATCCATCTGCTGCAGCTTTAATTGTTTTACGAAGTTGCGGGCAGTAAGGTTCCGTTACATCAAGATGAACAACACCACGTTCGCCACCTTCATAGAACGTACTTACTCTATTTTTTGTAAAATCTAAGAATTGATCTACTAAAACAAAGTCTCCTGGTTTCATATCCATATTCAATGAACCAACTGCAGTTGTTGCGATAATATTCGTAACACCAATTTTTTTAATCGCCCATATATTAGCACGGTAATTAATTAAATGCGGTGGTATAGAATGATTGCTACCATGTCTCGGGATAAACGCAACCTTTTTACCTGCATATTCACCTACTTTATACTTAACTTTACCATAAGGAGTTGTTTCCTCTGCATCATATACATTGGTTAATATACTAGGGTCATATACCCCTGTTCCACCAATAATTGCAATATTAATCATTATATCACCCTTTACAAATTATTTAAGAATTAGCATAACCATTAGTAATATTATACTATAAAATATAGTATTTTAATAGTAATCAGAATCTATTCAACTATTCTTTAAAACAAAATAAGTATCACATACTATGCAATACTTTTGCTAAATTTTCATATGCCAGTCTTCTAATGTTTTCATCAACTGATAATCAGTTAAATCAAAGTGAATTGGCGTTATCGATACTTTACCACTTTTCACAGCAAAAACATCGGTATCTTCTTTATTTTCGCTATCAGTAATTTGCCCACCCATCCAATAATAATTTCTGCCACTTGGGTCTTGTCTTTTATCAAATGAATTGGTATATTTTCTAACACCTAATTTAGTAACAGCAACTTCTTCGTCACTTTCATTACAATTGCTTGGAATATTTACATTTAATAAAGTATTTGATGGAATTTTTTCTTGCAGCATTTTTTTGATCAACTTGACTGAAAATTTTGCTGAAAACAAAAAATCTGCATCTTTGCGTTTATCCAAAGAAATTGCAATCGAAGGAATATTATGCAATGCACCTTCAATTGCAGCACTTACGGTTCCAGAATAAAGTACATCACTACCTAAATTAGAACCTGAATTTACACCAGATATTACTATATCTGGTTTTTCTGTCAATAGTGTTTCTAGTGCTAATTTAACACAATCGGTCGGTGTTCCACTAATACTCCAGCCAACAACATTGTTGATTCCTATTGGATAGGAATCAACACGAATAGGATTGTGTACTGTAATTGCTTGACTCATTGCACTTTGCTCGAATGAAGGTGCTACGACAAAAACATCACCAATCGCATTTAAATTTTGCCATAATGCTTTTATCCCCGGTGCATTTATACCATCATCATTTGTTAATAAAATTCGCACGTAAAAACCTCCAAATAAAATTACATTTGATCTAAAAATTTATGTGTCTGCGGGATTACTCTAACATCGCTTAACTTTTTCAACGCAACTCCTTGGTAATGTAATACTGCTTCTGGAGTTACAGAAGTGCAGTTATAAATAGGCGTTACCGGCTGTAGAATCAATGGAATATTGCAATCAATATCAGATATTAATGTAATTGCTTGATCAAATTCTTCTTTTGTCGTTTCCCCAGAAATAACAAGTTTTACGAAAAGTTCTTTTTGTTTTGCAATTTGTAAAAACTGATGATGCTCTTCCCAAAGTATTCTACCAGTAGCACTAGGTAATTTTATGTCCATACTAACAATATCAATATCGTTAATGACTTTTTCAAGTTCATGAAAAAGAGTACCATTTGTTTCTAAATACAATTTACAGTCTATTTTTTTTGCAATCTCATGAATAAAATCAGCTCTGCATAATGGTTCTCCACCAGTCAAACTAACTGATTGGTGCGGTAAAATTAACAGCTTATTAATTTTTTCTGCCAAAGTATCAATATCAATTGGATTCTTCATCTGGACAAAATTACGTTCTCCTGCAACATTCTCAATATTGCATTGTGCATGCTCATTATGTGATATTACGGTATCGCAGTATTTACAATTTAAATTACAACCAGAAAATCGCACAAAAACCTGTCTACATCCAACATATTTTGCTTCTCCTTGAATAGAAGAAAAAACTTCAACTACATTTGCAACTTTTGACATGTTATTCATCCTTACTATAAGTTACTGCTGATTTTTGAGATTCCCAAACTTTGATCATCTTTACCTTAATATCATTTACGAATAAGGGGCTTATTTCAAGTTGCTCATAAATATATTTTGCAATATTTTCTGCTGTTGGATTGTCTTCTACAAATGAATCTAATTCATTTAAATAAACATGATCTAATTTATCAATTGTTTTATTTACTTCTTTCTTCAATTCTTTAAAATCAATTAACATTCCCAATTCATTTAGGTTCTTCCCTTTTACAGTTACCTCTACACTCCAATTGTGTCCATGTAAGCGATTGCATTTGCCTGGATAGTCCACAATACGATGTGCAGCTTCAAATTCAACGATAACGGTTAACTCATACATTTAATCACACCTCATAATTTTATTTAAACTTATTGTTTTTCTTATTTAGTATTCACAAAAAAAGATGAGTATGCACACTCATCTTTTTTTGTAAATCATTCAAATATTATCTTATTTACTAGCTTCTTTCGTTAAAAGAGAATCATTATTTGTTTTTTCCATAATATCTTGATAACTTAACGCACGTGTGTGCTTCGTATGGCTCCACTCATGATCATTACGATGTAAGAAACCAATAAATGTGATTGGAATCCAACTATAAATAAAGATTGGATAAAGGATTAAATACAACCATGTTTTCCACCCTGAGCGAATTTGTAATAAGATAATGACTGGTAATAAGTACTGACCAACCATTATAATAGTTAATATTTCAGAAGGCATAAGACTATAAATATTCGTATAAAACGGTGGAACTAATAGTTGAACATAACTTGCAATAACAAATGCAGTAGAAACTAATAAGAAATGCGGTTGTAATAAATGGATACAACCATCAACTATTCTTATATCCCGTTGTTTTATACCTTCTTTTATCATTTTAGGAATATAACGACCCGCAATATCAAAATGCCCTTGTGCCCAACGCTTTCTTTGATTCCATGATTGCATAAATGTCAATGGTTTTTCATCATAAACAATAGCATCATGTGCCCAAGTTGTTCGAATCCCTTTCGTCAAAACTTTCATTGTAAATTCCATATCTTCTGTAAGGCAAGTTGCACCCCAGCCAAATTCTTTTAAAATATCTGTTGAAATACACATACCAGTACCGCCAAGTACACTAGATAATCCAATATTAGATTTTGCTAAATGCCAAATGTGATTCGTTACCCAGAAAGCAATTGCAAATGTTCCTGAAACCCATGTATCATGTGGATTTTTTGCATCCAAATAACCTTGTACTAATTTATCACCTTTGCATAAGCGATTATTCATTTCTAGTAAAAATTTAGGATGTACAAGATTATCCGCATCAAAAATAGCAACAGCATCATATTTACGTTCAAAGGTAAATAACTTTGCAAACATCCATTCCATAGCAAACCCTTTGCCTCGCTCGTCTTTGTTCGTACGCTCACAGACAATAGCACCACATTTGGTTGCTACTGCCACTGTATTATCCGTACAGTTATCTGCAATAACATAAATATCATACAAATCTCTTGGATAATCTAATACTTGTAAATTATCTACAAGCTGACCTATTACTTCTTCTTCATTATGTGCTGCTACTATAACAGCAAATGTTTTTTTTGGTGTTAAGATTTTCTTTTCTTTTCTACGCCAAACACCAAAAAAAGCAATGATAAAATAATATATCGTAAAGAAGAATATTATGATTTGAATCGGAATCATTAGATAGTCAAAAATATAGTTCATGGATTTTTCTCCTTTAAAATCCTCAATAATATTTTAATCGATACTTAACTTTACAAATAATGGTTATAATACTTGTTAAGTCATCTTTGATCAAATATACCAAAAGCAGTATTTAAAATTCCAAAAACAGTATAAGTAATAAATGGTACAAATAAGATACCCCAAATATTTCCTGCCTTGATAACGATATAAATAATCGTCACAGCCATAACCCCAGCAATGATTACTGGGATAATTCTAAGTTTTTCACCATACCCTTTAAAATCAGGATATTTCACGGTACTCACCATTAAATAACCAAAAACCATAACCATAAGAGGAAAAATAATACCTTCCGGTTTTACTCCTAACATGATAAAAGTAGCCAAAAGACATCCACCAGCTGGAATAGGTAACCCCATAAAATAGCCTTTTACAACACTTGTATTTACATTAAAGCGCGCTAATCGCAATGCGCCACAGGTTGCAAACATAATTGCTACAAAATAGCCCAAATACCCAAAATCTTTTAATAAAAATGAATATGCAAGTAGCGCTGGTGCAACGCCAAATGATACTAAATCACATAATGAATCAAGTTCTTTACCAAATTCACTACTTGCATTAAAAAATCGAGCAACTCTGCCGTCCAGACCATCAGCAACCATCGCTAAAATAATAAATACTCCCGCAAAAAAAAACTTTTCCTGGATCGTTGCCATAATAGATCCCATGCCTAACACCAAATTAAGTGATGTTAACATATTGGGAATTAAACTTCTCATTTATTAATCCTCCCAATAACGGTTTCTCCACCTTTAACTTTCTCACCTTTTTGTACAACAATTTCTACACTCTTTGGAATAACTAATTCCGTACAAGAAGCAAATTTAATTAAACCATACCGTTCACCTTTTTGTAAAATATCATCTAAAGTAACCCATGATACAATGCGCCTAGCTAAAATTCCTGCAATCTGTGTAACAATAACACGAATATTTTCATTTTCTATCCCAATTGTATGACGTTCATTTTCAAAACCAACATCATCTTTGTAGGCTGGTATAAAACGTCCACACGTATACTGTTGAAGTTTTATTTTTCCGGCAATTGGGCTCCGATTAATGTGCACATCAAATACAGATAAAAAAATAATAACTTTATTACATGGCTCATTTACAAAGTCATCATCATCTACTTCAACAATACCCATTACAGTACCATCTGCGGGTGAAACGATCAAGCTCGTATCAGTTGGTATTTCACGTTTCGGATTACGAAAGAAAAATGCAAAAAATATAGCAAGTATACCTGGAACTACTGCCCAATAAGGACTAACGGTAAATCCTACAAGAAAGGCTGCGAGTAGAGCAATCGCAATAAACGTATAGCCTTCTTTGATAATCGGAGCTTTTACCATATTACCCACCTCCATCTTAGCACCATGTACTTATCTGTGATAATAAATTATTAATAAAATAGCTTTATCTGTTTATTTTCCCAAATAATTATAATACACACGCTACTCTTTGTCTAATGTTTTTTTAAAGAACAAACTTTTAATACAAACCGAGGCAAGGCCATCAAACGACCAATTCTTTTTGGTTGCAACATTCCACGATATAACCACTCCAGTTTTGCTTTTTGCATCCATACTGGTGCACGTTTTACAACTCCGGCCATAACATCAAATGTGCCACCAACACCAATGGCTACGGGTACATCTAATTCATTTAAATATTTCACTATCCATTTTTCTTGTCTTGGTACGCCTAATGCAACCAATAAGACATCTGGTTTTACAGATTTAATTGTTTGAATTAAATCTGGTTCTTGCTCTACTGAAAAATATCCATCTTTTACTCCAACAACGTTAATTCCTAAATATTTTTTTTCGGCATACTTTTTTGCCTTTTCCGCTACGCCTGGAGCAGCACCTAAAAAAAATATTTTAGTCCCTTTTCCAGCGACACGTTTGCATAAATTTTGGACAAGATCATATCCAGCAACTCTTTCAGGCATTGAATGCCCATGATATCTAGCAGCCCAAACTGTTCCTGCTCCATCTGGAACAACTAAATCAGCTTTATTTAAAATTGCCAAAAGCTCAGGATCCTCGTTAGCCATCATAATCATTTCCGCATTTGCAGTTGCAATCAAATGTGTTTTTTTTTCTTCAATATAGTCTTCTAAAATATCAACCGCCTGAGTCATATCGACAGAATCAATCATTACGTTTAAAACTGGTACTTTTTTTGCTAACACTTTTCTACTCCTTAATTTATTCCAAATTTAAAACATTATCGCTATTGTATCATAATATCAAAAGTTGGGCAATCGTGGCAAAATTAACCACCAGTTATTTGATTTTTTACTATCTTCTTTATTTGATTGATTTGGTAAGATTTTTTCTTTGATTTTTTGTAGTAAAGACTTTGGTTCTGTTCCCTTAATAAAAGCACTATATTCATCATCTTTACAATTTTTATCTGCTAAATCACCTGTATTAGCACAAATATGAACATCTTTCACAATATTAGCTGGTACTTCAAACTTTGTCACTGGTTTGTTTTCTACCAACTTAAACATACACTTTCCCCAAAGTCCAGCAACTTGACTTCCCGATATTCCAACAGAACTACGATCATCGTTACCAACATAAATGCCAATTAACAATTCTGGTGTATATCCAATAAACCATGCTGTTTCATACCCATCCGTTGTCCCTGTTTTCCCAGCCGCTTCTCTACCAATATTTGCAGCTGTAGCTGTTCCATTTTTTATTGCCCCCATTAACATATCCGTCATAATATAGGCCACGTCTTCATTTAATACAGCTTTTTGAGTGGCTTGATAATTATCCAATACTTGACCATGTTCATCTTCGACACGCAAAATAGAGAGCGGCTGCGAGACAACGCCATGATTTGCAAATGCAGTATAGGCAGAACTTAATTCTAATAAATTCACACCATTTGTAAGTCCCCCCAGCGCAGCTGCCAGGTTATTGTCTTCTTCTTTCAACGTTGTAATTCCCATATTCTTTGCTAAATTTAATACTTCTTTCATCCCAACTTTTTGTCCCATTTTTACGGCAACACTATTAATAGACCATCGTAAAGCTTTTTTCATCGTCATTTTTCCAAGGTATTCATTATCATAATTTTGTGGCTTATACCCAGAAATATTAACTGGTTCATCCACAACAATAAAATTACTCGCAAGGCCTTGATTTAAAGCCACAGCATACACAAAAGGCTTAAAAGCCGATCCCGGTTGCCTATATTCAAGTACCGCACGATTTCGTTGACTCTCAGTATAATTATTACCACCAACCATCGCTTTAATATATCCAGTTTTAGGGTCTAATGCAACAACTGCACCTTGATATTTACCCAGTACATTTTCGACAGCTTCCTGCGTCTTAAGATCTAAAGTTGTATAAACTTTCAAACCGCTTTTATAAACGGTTTCTTCTCCGTACTTTGCAACTAACTGCTCTGCTATATAATCAATAAAATAAGATGCATTGACAGAACGTTCTTTTTTATAAACAACAGCTAGTGGCTCCGATTCTGCTTTGTTTTTTTCTTCTATACTGATATAATCCTGCTCAAGCATGCCATTTAAGACAACATTTCTTCTTTTTAACGCAGCGTCGATATCACGATAAGGAGAATATAAAACAGGTCCTCTTGCTAACCCTGCAATCATTGCACTCTCCGGCAAATTCAATTCACTTGCATGCTTTCCAAAATATTTTTGAGCAGCAGCTTCTACACCATAGGCACCTTCACCTAAATAGACTTGATTCAAATAAGCTTGTAAAATCTCTGCTTTGGAAAATTTAAATTCTATAATAATTGCTAAAATAGCTTCACGCACTTTTCTTATTATTGTACGCTCTTGCGTTAAAAACATTTCTCTTGCTAGTTGCTGTGTAATTGTACTGCCCCCTTCCGCAATACTACCTGTTTTAAGATTTACGACAAGAGCTCGAGCGATACCAATCGGATCAACCCCCATATGTTGATAAAAACGAGTATCTTCATTTGCTACAATTGCTTTTGATAGATATGGTGACATATTACTATTTGTCACTACGATACGGTTTTGTTCAAATAATTTTGAAATTAATTGGCCATTGATATCATATACTTGGGTTGCTGATATCAATTTTAAATCATTAATGTTATTCGTATCAGGCAAACCTAACATTGCATAGGAAACTGTAGATAGAACGAATATCATAATTACCACAATTCCCATTACGATTAACTTATACATATAAAAACACTCTCCTTACCTCATTCTATATATTATGCCAATCAACTACCATATTTACACATTACATAAAAAAGTTAACCATAAAAAAGCACAAGATACACTAATTTGATAGTGCATCTTGTGCTTCATTTAATTACTATGAACAAATTAATTTTTCTTGGCAATTACGGCCGTACGAATAGAAAGCTCTTTTAACTGCTCAGGTGCTACTTCAGATGGTGCTTGTGTCATAACACAAGTAGCACTTTGAGTTTTAGGAAACGCAATTACATCACGAATTGACGGGCGCTTAGCCATTAGCATAATTAAACGGTCAAGGCCAAAGGCAATTCCGCCATGTGGAGGAGTTCCATATTCAAATGCATCAAGCAAATATCCGAATTTTGAATATGTTTCTTCTTCGGTAAGTCCAATCGCTTTAAATACACGCGATTGTAAATCACGATTGTAAATACGAAGGCTACCACCACCAATTTCAGTGCCATTAAGAACCATATCATAAGCTTTTGCTTTAATGCGACCAGGATCAGACTCTAAATATTGTACATCCTCATCACGAGGTGCTGTAAACGGATGATGCATTGCTACCCAACGTTTTTGATCTTCACTATACTCAAACATTGGGAAGTCAACAACCCATAGGAATGATAATTTATCTGGATTGATTAGATTACACCTGCGTCCCATTTCAAGTCTTAGTTCGCCAAGTGCATGTGCAACAACAGAAGGCTTATCAGCAATAATTAGTACAAGGTCACCGGCTTCAGCGTTCATTGTAGCTTTTATATTTGTAAGAATATCTTCTGAAAAGAACTTAGCAATTGGAGATTTAATACCTTCCTCAGTATAAGAAACCCAAGCTAAGCCTTTTGCACCGTAAATGGATACATAGTCAACTAAACTATCTAATTCTCGACGTGGAGCGTTTGAATAGCCTTTTACATTAATTGCTTTTACTTGTCCACCATTTTGTAGAACAGCTTCAAATACTTTGAAGTCAGAGCCTTTTACTACATCAGAAAGATTTACAAGTTCCATATCAAAACGAAGATCTGGTTTATCTGAACCATATTTATCCATAGCATCATCCCAAGTTAAACGCTTAAATGGTAAATCAAGTTCAGCACCAACAGCTTGTTTAAATAGCTCTTTTGTCATGCCCTCCATCATATTTAGAATATATTCTGAATCAATGAAAGACATTTCAATATCTAATTGTGTAAATTCAGGCTGGCGATCTGCACGTAAATCTTCATCACGAAAGCATCTAACGATTTGAAAATATTTTTCATATCCTGCAACCATTAAAAGTTGTTTAAAAAGTTGTGGTGATTGTGGTAGTGCATAAAACTTGCCAGGATTTACACGGCTAGGAACTAGATAATCACGCGCACCTTCTGGTGAACTTTTCGTTAACATTGGGGTTTCAATTTCTATAAACCCCTGTTTATCAAGGAAATCACGCATTACTTTTGTTACACGATGTCTAAGTATAAGATTGCGTTGCATTTCAGGTCTCCGCAAATCTAAATAACGATATTTCAGTCTTAGAGTTTCATCAACATCAATACCATCTTGAATATAAAAAGGTGGAGTTTTAGCTTTATTTAAAATTCTAAGTTCACCACAATATACTTCAATTTCACCAGTTACCATGTTAGGATTAATCGTTTCTTTTGCTCTGTTACGAACCTGTCCTTTCACAGCAATAACAAATTCCGAACGAAGTGATTCTGCTTTTTCAAATGCAGTAGCATCCATTTCGGATGAAAATACTACTTGTACCATCCCAGAACGATCACGTAAGTCAACAAAAATCAAGCCACCATGATCACGTCTTCTGGATACCCAACCACACAATACTACTTCTGAACCAGTATTTTCAGTTGTTAAAACGCCACACGAATGCGTTCTTTCTAATCCCATTAATGTTTCCATTTTAATCCCTCACCTCAGCATACAGCTTATTCACTAAATCTTTAGCTTCAACTTTTTCTTGTTCACCAGTTTGCATGTTTTTTAACATTACACTGGCTTCTTTTACTTCATCTTCGCCAATAATAATTGCATATTTTGCGCCTAATTTATTAGCTTGTTTCATTTGTGATTTTAAACTTCTCCCAGCAAAATCCATATCGGACTTAAAATTTGCTTTTCTTAAATCACATAATATCTTAAATGCTGATGGTTGTGACTCTACATCAAGTGCAACAACAAGAGCATCTAGGTTTCCTTCAAAATTAGGTAACAAGTTTTGTTTTTCTAATGCCAATAAAACTCGTTCTAACCCAATTGCAAAACCAATTGCAGGGGTAGATGAACCTCCACATTCTTCAATCAAGCCATCATATCTACCGCCACCACAAACAGCACTTTGAGCACCAAGTGGAGAATATTGTATTTCAAATGCTGTCTTCGTGTAATAATCAAGACCACGAACAAGACGTGGATTTAACACAAACTCTATATTAGCTGTTTTTAATAAATTTTTCAACTGATTAAAATGAGTATTACACTCATCACATAGGCAATCAGCCATTTTTGGCGCCCCTTGTGATAGTTCTGTGCATTTTACATTTTTACAATCCAGTACACGCATCGGATTTCTATCATAGCGAGATTGACAATCATGACATAGTTCATCCAGTTTATCATGTAAAAATGCCTGCAATTTTTCACGATAAACTGGACGACATTTCGGGCAACCAACCGAATTAATATTTAACTTTAATTCAGTCAATCCCAATGCTTTTAAGAACTGCACTGCTAAAATAATAATTTCAGCGTCAACTGCTGCATTTGAAGTACCGATTGCTTCAACACCAAATTGATGAAATTGACGATACCGCCCAGCTTGAGGACGATCATAACGAAACATTGGTCCTATGTAAAATAGCTTGTTCAATGGCGTATCCGCATATAACTTATGTTCTAAGTAAGCACGAACAACAGCCGCTGTATTTTCTGGACGCAAAGTGATGTTTCTTTTTCCACGATCCGTAAACGAATACATTTCTTTTTCTACAATGTCCGTTGTTTCACCAATGCCACGTA
>JARBTT010000031.1 GCA_029240055.1 Anaerosinus sp. | reverse complement strand
ACACCATATATTTGTTTTGCGGCAACGCTTTGTGTGGGGTTATTAATCCCAACGGTATTTGTTAAAGCCCCGCTGGGCATGACGGGTGATATCATCGTGATCATCTACTTGTTTGCGGTAGTAAGATTTTTTCTAGCAATTACCGCCTTGGATGCAGGAAGTGCGTTTGGCGGTATGGGGTCTAGTCGTGAGATGGTCATGTCGGCGATTTGTGAGCCGGCGTTATTACTATCCGTGATTTCAGTCCTAATTAGTGTGGGAACGACCAATGTTGGCGATATCGTTGGTACGCTGATTCAACTAGATTGGGATTTGTTTGACTATGGACATTGGCTTTCGTGCCTGGCATTTTTGATTGTCATTATTGCTGAGACAGGGCGGATTCCGTATGATAATCCTGATACTCATTTGGAGCTTACGATGTTGCATGAAGCGATGATGCTAGAGTATTCTGGTCGTTATTGGGGAGTCTTGCAGTGGGCGATTCTTGTGAAACAAACGATTTTATTTAGTATGTTTGTCAATTTATTTATTCCCTGGGGCATTGCTGTAGACTTTACAGTGGAAGCTTTGCTACTTGGTCTAGCGTTTTATATTCTCAAAGTAATCGCCGTAGGCGTGCTATTGGCTTGTATTGAAACAGCGTATGCAAAAATTCGTATCTTTAAAATTCCAAAACTGTTGGCTTCCTCAATTGCGTTATCAATGTTAGCAATAGTTTTGCAGATTGCTAAATAGAAGGAGAATGTTATGGATAGTTTAGTTATCGCGATATTGTTACTTAGTACATTGCTATTATTTAGAACAAGAAAGGCAATAGATGCAGTTGTGATCATCGCAGTGCAGTCAGCGGGACTGGCAATCATCGCTTTATTAATGTGGCAAAAAACAGGGATGGTGCATTTGTTGATCGCTGCTATTTTAACGATTGTTGTTAAAACAATTGTCATTCCCTATATTTTATTTTATACGGTAAAAAAGACAGAAGCGAAACGAAATGTAGAACGGACAATGGGGCAATTTGGTTCACTGTTTATTGCATTAATGCTTGTTGTTACGGGGCAATATATAGCGTCGCATCTAAGTTTACCAGGGGCGGAACATGGAATGCGGTATTTATCAACGGCAATTATTTTAGTGTTTTTAGGAACCTTTACGATTATTAATAACAAACAAGTGCTGATGCAAGGCATTGGCGTGATTGTGATTGAGAATGGTTTATTCTTGCTTACTCAGGCGATTAGTTATGGCATGCCACTTGCTGTAGAACTTGGGGTATTCTTCGATTTATTTGTAGCGGTGGTTATCATTGCGAGCTTGTCATTTAGAATTCATTCGGCTTTTCATAGTTTAAATACAGAAAAAATGCAAGATTTAAGGGGATAGGTATGTTAGCGATAGGATTATTAATCTCACCATTACTGACGGGTGTGTTAGCTGGCTTATGCAGTAAATATAAGTTTGCTGATCTTTTGCAGGTAATTGGTTCGTTTGTTACACTTTGTCTAACGGGGCTAATTGCCTTGCACGTATTTTCTGGGAATGTCATTCATGCCTTTGATGGCTTGATTTATATTGATGCATTGGGTTCTTTCAATATGATGCTCATCGCGATCGTTGGTTTGACGGCGGCAATTTATTCTGTTAGTTATATGCGCTATGAAGTACAGGAAAAAGTGATTACAAGAAGACAACTTGGTCGCTATTATTTCTTCTTGCACTTTTTTATTTTAACAATGCTCATCGTTAGTGCTGTAGACAACTTAGGTTTATTATGGGTTGGGATTGAGCTTACTACATTGGTTTCGGCAATGTTGGTTGCTTTTTATGGAACGCAGCATTCGCTCGAAGCGGCTTGGAAGTATCTAATTATGGGGGTTGTTGGGATTGCCTTCGCATTGCTCGGTATTGTATTTTTCTATTTATCGGGACTGAATGCCATCGCTGAACAACCAGCTGCGGCATTGCAATGGACACAATTATTTCAAGTAGCAGGGAATCTTAACCCACGCTGGGTAGAAATTGGTTTTATTTTTATCCTCATTGGGTTTGGTACCAAAGCAGGGCTTGCACCAATGCATTTTTGGCTTCCCGATGCGCATAGCCAAGCGCCTGCTCCAGTGAGTGCTGTTTTATCAGGCGTTTTATTAAATACTGCGCTTTATGGAATTTTTCGCGTTTATGCAATTGCGAATGTGACGTTACAAGGTCATGCTGGTGATTACCTCATTGCCTTTGGGTTATTTTCGATTAGTGTAACCGTACCCTTTATCATGGTGCAGCATGATTTGAAACGGATGCTGGCATTTTCTAGTGTTGAGCATATGGGAATTATTACACTTGCTGTGGGAATCGGTGGTCCCCTCGGCCTTTATGGGGCTTTTTTACACATGTTCAATCATTCGATGACTAAGTCGCTCTTGTTTTTTTCGGCGGGTAATATCGCGCAAAAGTACCATTCGAAATATATAGATCGCATCTCTGGGGTAGTAAAAGCGATGCCTTTTACTGGAATCGTATTTCTGCTAGCAGCTTTTGCAGTCGCCGGGGCACCGCCATTTAGTATTTTTATGAGTGAATTTACAATTATGCTAGCAGGGGCAGATGCAGGAAAACTCTGGGTAGCTTGTACATTTGCTGCACTGATCGTCTTGATTTTTGCTGGAATGAGTTATTATGTTATTCGCATGGGCTTTGGTGAACTGCCAGCTCGTATTGGCAAGAAACCAACGGATTGGTGGATGCGTATTGCGATGTGTATTCCGTTGTCGTTGATCCTATTATGTGGTCTTTATGTGCCAGAGTTTTTGGAGAAGGTAATTCACACGGCAGCCAGTGTATTGCAAGGTGGAGGTGAAGGATTTGGACAGTAAAAGACGGATGATCAAAAAGATAGTACAACAGTTAGGAAATCGTTTGATAGATGCCAAAGAGCAAGCAAATGAAACGGTACTCCATATTGATAAAAAAGATTTGCCGGAGATTTGTCAGTATCTGTATCAGGAGCAAGGGGCGAGGTTGTTTACGATGGTAGGCAATGATGAGCGGCAAATCAATACTATGTTTGCACTTTATTATGTATTTGTTGTCGATGAAATTCGGCATTTTATGACGATTAAAATATTTGTAGAAGAAAACGATCCTACTTTTCCATCGCTTGCTGCGCATATGCCAGCCTTCAATTGGTATGAAAGGGAAGTCAATGACTTACTTGGACTTAGAGCAATTGGACATCCCAATCGGATTCCTTTGATTTTTCATGGCGACCAAATGGAAGCTGTGTATCCGCTACGTAAAGATTATATAGAGACTGGTATGCTGCATTTTGAGAACGAAGCTCTTCACTTTGTCGAGTATACGGGTGCAGATGTGACAGAGATACCGGTAGGGCCGATTCATGCAGGAATTATTGAACCGGGGCATTTTCGGTTTGGGGCGGTAGGCGATACGGTACTTCATTTGGATGCTCGCCTTTTTTATACGCATCGGGGAATTGAAAAAGAGCTCGAAGGCAAAACCTTGGAACAAGCGATGTTTTTAATCGAACGCATTTGCTGTGTATGCAATGTTTCTCATGCTGTAGCTTTTGCACAGGCGGTTGAAACAGCGGCAAATGTTACGATTCCTAGGCGCGCAGCTTATATTAGAACGTTATATATGGAGCTAGAGCGCCTGTATAATCATGTTGGTGATGTCGGTAATATCTGTGCTGGTTATGGCTTTGCTGTAGGCAATAGCCAAGGGGCACGAATGCGGGAATTGCTCTTGCGCTTAAATGAAGAACTAACAGGCCATCGTTATTTACGCGGTGTGATTGCGCTTGGTGGTGTACGACAAGATATCAGAAAAGATGAAATTGATCGGATTACAAATCACTTAAACGAGTTAGATACAGATTTTCAAGATTTGGCGGATATTTTGCTCAACCATGAAATTGCCGTTGACCGAATGGAAACAACTGGACGGTTAAGTTTGAAACAAGTGACAGAGTTAGAAGCAGTCGGGGTGGCGGCAAGAGCCTCGGGGAGGGATATTGATTGTCGGCGTGATCTGCCTTATGCGGCGTATGATCAATTGAATTTTGCCGTGATTGTTCAAGAAGAAGGGGATGTACTCGCCAGAATTAAGGTACGTATTTTAGAAGTATTCAATTCTATTTTATTAATCAGGCAAATTTTGCAAGATTTACCCGAAGGCGATATTGTTACGGATATTCCTAAAATTCAGCCATATAAAACGAGTTTGGGCTGGACGGAATCGGCGCGGGGAGAAAACTGCCATTGGCTGATGGTTGACCAAGATAATAAAATTTATCGGTATCGTATTCGTTCCGCGGCCTATAGTAATTGGCCAGTGGTCGCAGTTGCGGTGCCTGGTAACATCGTCCCTGATTTCCCGCTAATTAATAAAAGTTTTGAATTGTGTTATTCCTGCTGTGATCGTTAAATAGCAGACAAAGAGAGGAATCCATTATGTTTGACATGCTTAGAAAAATTTGGCAAGTTGGTACGGTGACAGAAAAACAACCGTTTGAACCAGCGCCAAAAAAATATAGGGGCAAGATTGAGTTGACCGCGCAGAAAAACACGAATTGGGAAGAATGCATTGCCGCTTGTCCAACTGGGGCGCTTTGTATGAATGTGAATAAAATAAGATTGTTTTACGGCAATTGTATCCAATGTGGTAACTGCGTTAAAATTTGTAATACTGACGCGCTTACGCAAACGACAGATTGCTACCAAGCTGTCAATGCGAAAAAAGATTTATTTATATCTGTTGATAAAGATGAGGAAAAATAAGGAGGAGATAGCTGCGTGAATGAAGAAGAATTAGGAACTGACCTAAAAAAGCGGATCAAGGAAGTTTTGAGCGGCTCACTTCATATTCGTCATGTCGATACGGGTTCTTGCAATGGTTGCGATTTCGAAATGTCGACATTATCCAATCCGATCTATGATATTAGCCGTTTTGGCGTGAGCTTTGTTCCATCACCACGACAAGCAGATATGTTGATGGTGACTGGTGGGGTAACCAGTAATCTGGAAAAAGCACTTCGCATTACCTATGAGGCAACACCTAAACCGAAAATGGTGCTAGCGATCGGGGCCTGCGCCTGTGGCGGTGGTGTATTTGGCGAAACGTATGCCAATGCAGGTGGGATTGATCCCTTTGTTCCAGTCTATGTTTATGTACCAGGCTGTCCGCCAAGGCCACAAGCGTTGATACAAGGAATTCTACTTGCGCTTGATCAATATGAGGAAGTTCTTAAACGAGGTGAGTAAGGTGAATTTAGAATTACAAAAGTTTAAAGCGGAATTTTTTAAAGCCTTGGCACATCCGCTCCGCATTCGTATTTTGGAACTATTGGCGCAAGGGGATAAAAATGTCAATGAACTCCAGACTTTAGTTGGTAGTGAAGGTAGTGCGGTTTCTCAACAGCTATCAATATTACGTAATAAAAATATTGTGCATGGAACGAAAGACGGCAACAAAGTAACCTATTCATTACGTGATCCGATGATTCTTGAACTGCTAGAAGTGGCCAAACAAATCTTTAATAATCATCTGGTCGATACCATTTCTATGTTGGATCGATTTAAAGAAGAATAGAAAAAACACGACAAACGGATCGTATGGAATCCGTGTCGTGTCTTTAGATTATTTATCATCCAACCACAGGTAATGGAAGGTATCGTATTCGTCTTTGTAAATTAGCCCTTGCTCTAATAGTGTTTCAAATTCTTTTACGCAGGTTTCAAACAAGACATCACGAAACGCTGCACTGTAATCAATCAGTGGGAAGGATTTTGCATTCATCCACTCACAGAACCAATCCATCAGGACTTGAGCTTTGCCTTGGTTGTAAGAAAGCTGTTTCTCTAACGCCAGGATTCTATCAACATCGTAATCTTGCGTAAGGGCGAGAAGCTGATCTTTGGCGGCTTTGATGCTTAGATTGATACGGTATTGCTTTTTGATAAAGTTCATAAATTGGTAGCTGTGTACTGGGAGAATGGTAGTTGTTTTTAGTGGGACAACCTTCCAGGTGTGGGCAATATAGTTTACCGCTTGATCAATATGATCGAAAACGGTATCATATTCCTCGTAAACAGGGATGGATTCGTTGGCAACAATATAACTTCGTGGTAATAACATAAGCCCTTTTTTATGGAGATCGTGTAGTTCTGTTTTATCATAGCCTTTTATTTCAGATAAGATCGGTTCATGGGGAATGAAAATAATATGATTTTTTTCCGGCTTGCAAACAGATAAAAGCTGTTCTTTGATATCTTTGCGCCGTATCTTTGCCATCGTAGATACTCCTTTTTCATATGCTAAAAATGGGATGATTACAATAAAACTGAGAAAAGAGTAAAATCCTTTTAACATGTTTGATAGTATTATCATAACATTTTTTCTGGAAGAAAAAAACAAAAAAGTGAATTCTGATTGTAAAACATTGTAGTTGTTACCGATAAAACGGAAAATTAGGTGATTTTTACATGGAAAATAAAATGAGTATTCTATAAGTTTGTGTTTATGAAATTGGCACTTTATTCGATATATATTATAGTGACCAATCATAAGAGCAATAGTCCAAGTGTGAATAGTTCATAAGATTTATTTTTATTCATATAGAAATGAAGTTGACAACGTGATTTGCTGCTGGGCGTGAAAAAGAGGGGGAGAAACGGCTAGGAGATTCATGGGTAGATAAGAAATAAATTTAACATGTGTGTTGAGTATAATAGGGAGATGACTTTGATGGCAGTAGGCTTTACATATTCTGTAGAGAGAGAATGTCCCATTTGTGGGGAAAAGTTTCAAGTGACTAAAACACGGTCGCGATTGATTAAAATAAAACAGGATAGCGATTTTTGTGTACATTACAAGGAGTTCAATCCATATTACTATGATATTTGGGTCTGTTCGCATTGTGGTTATGCTTCGGATGAAAAGCATTTTGATACATTGAGAGAAAAAGAAAAAGAGAAAATCGCCCAGTTTTTAAAGGATAGAAAAGTGAAAATTGAATACAAGGAAGTAAGAACAAGAGGTGATGCGATTAATGCATTTAAATTAGCACTTTATTATGCAGATTTAATTGAATCTCCAGAGAGTCGCAAGGCAGGGTTGTATTTGAAATTAGCTTGGTTATATCGTGAAGCTGGCGAGGAAGATAGTGAAGCAGGCGAAGAAGCAAAGGCAAAAGAACAAGAGGTATTAATAAGATCGTTAGAGGCTTATGATAAAGCGCTGACAACAGAACGTTTTCCAATTGGCAGTATGACTGATACAGCGGCTACGTATTTGATTGGTGAACTCTATAGAAGAACGGGCAATACGGAAAAAGCAGTTCAATATCTGAGCCGAGTAATTGGTGAAAAACGTTCAAAAATGGAGCCAGCTATTTATAATTTGGCTCGCGATTTATGGCAAGATATGCGGAAAGAATCCGTCTAAGTTTGTCTGTAAAATAAGGAAATAGAAATTGGCTCCTAGTTGGTGTATAATGAATTGGCAAACAGATGCTAATATTAGTTAGGATAAATTAGGGAGGCCATAAATATGATAGATATGCCAGTTGACCTATCAAGCGAAATGCTTGGTAATATCAATCTTAGTGATCTTAGCGGACAGATTAACAATTTAACACCCGTGATTAATGTTGTTCGTCAGACTTGGGATACGCAAACGTTAGAACAGCTCAAAGAGGGTAAACTTTCAGTTCCAGATGAAACCATTAATGAATCCATTGCTAAAACCATTGATGAGAATTCAGCTATTAAGTCGCTGCAAGTTACTTCTGTTGGTGATGGTAAAATTAAACTAATAGCGGATACGAAAAAAATGGGACCGGTGGAATTGTTATGTAGAATTGATCAATTTGAGCATACCAAAGATACCTCAGTGTTAAAATTTAAGGTGTTAGAGAAAAATTTACCAGACAATGGAACGATGTCTTGGATTTTTTCGCGGATTAGCTTATCCATGGCGGAAAAATTTGTTGGCAAAGTAGATCTGGGGCAGAATGTCAAAACAAAGATATCGGGAAACACTGTAACTGTCGATTTTAAAGACGCATTGAAAGAGTCGAGTTTTGGTCAGGCGGAATTGTTTGGGTATTCGCTAAGTGATGCTGTTGTCATTGAACAAGCTGTGCCAAAAGATGGTTATGTAGAATTTAAAACTGCTCTTAATTTACCTGATACAGTTAAAAATATGTTGCAAAATATTCTTAAGTGAAGAGGGGGGAGTTAGCTTTTGTATAAAAAAGTACTTATGGTTGCTGTCTTGTGTTTTTATACGATTTTGGCTCAAGTGCCAGTATTCGCGGCAATTAGACCGCAAATCATCTTTATTCCGCATGATGACCGTCCGATTTCGTTTGCACAAACATTAGATACGGTAAAAAAACTTGACTATGATGTACTCGTGCCACCTACAGAATTATTGGGTAGCCGAACTTCCTTGGGAAAACCAGAGGAACTTTGGCAATGGTTATTTACCAATGCGAAGAAGACAGATGCCGTTGTTTTATCATCGGATTCTCTCCTTTATGGCAGTTTAGTTGCTTCTCGTAAACATACGTTAACGAGTGAGGCTGTTTTAAAACGTGTGGATAATTTTGAAAAGCTGCACGCAGAAAACCCTAATTTAAAAATTTATGTATTTGGTTCCATTATGCGTTCGCCAAGGAGCAGTGACGGCGGTGAAGAACCTAGCTATTATGCTAAATATGGACCAGATATTTTTACCTTAACTTCTTTGCAAGATAAAGAAGAAAGCGATCGTCTAACAAGAGCTGAAAAGAAACAAGTTGCAAAATTAAAGAAAAATGTTCCTGAAGAAGCAGTTAGCGACTGGATGGAACGTCGGAGCAAAAACTTTGCTGCCAATACAAAATTGGTAGAACTTGCAAAAAGCAATGTATTTCAATATCTAGCGCTCGGTCGCGATGATAACGCGCCGTTTTCACAGACCCATAAAGAAAGTCGTTTGCTCAGTAGTCAAGGCGAGGAGCTGGGCGTGTCGAAGTTCCAGGCTTTAGCTGGTATTGATGAAATGGGGATGGTTCTATTAACGCGGGCAAGTAATGATTTAAATTGGCATATTCCGCTTGTTGCAGTACGTTACGCTGAGGGTGTTGGCGCTGATACGGTGCCGACTTATTCTGACGAGGCAATCGGAAAGTCCATTCAATCACATTTATTTGCTAGTGGGGCGATTCCTGTTCCAACGACGGAACGAGCTGATTTGGTATTGTTGGTAAATACCGCTAAGGATGGAGTGACATCTGAGGCGAACTATCCAACGAATACAACCGCATTACATGCAAATACCAAAGCTTTTGTTAATGAAGTCAAGCGGTATCTAAATTGTGGTTACCCTGTTGCCATTGCGGATATCTCTTTTGCCAATGGTGCAGATAATGCGTTGATGGCAGAGCTTGAAAAACAAGGGTTATTAAATAAATTAGCGGCATATTCTGGTTGGAATACTGCTAACAATAGTGCGGGTTTTGCTATTGGTCAAGGCATTTTAGTAGATAAGATGAAGCTAGAAGATAAAAATCGTCTACTTAGTGTTAGACTTATGGATGATTGGGCGTATCAAGCTAATATTCGTCAAACACTTGCTGGGGAGTTAAATCACTTAAAAGGTGGCAACTATAGCAAGCTCGATTTAGCAAAACCGAAAATTGTAAAATCGGCCAATGAGAAAATGAATGCATTTGCTAAGGACCATTTACAAGGATTTGATGCTACGAAAGTAAACGTAGATTTCCCTTGGAATAGAATGTTTGAAGCAAGTGTAGAAATAGAAAATAAGCAGTAATTGCTAGGATAGCTAGACACAGAAACTAGGCTACGCATGGATGAATCGCCTCGCGTAGCCTAGTTTTATTTTTCATTCTAATTTATAGTGTATGCAACCAAATCAAACATAATATTGATAAAATAACTGTAAGTGGAAAGCCGATACGAAAATATTCACGCGCTGTAATATGGACATTGTTTTTCTTGGCAATTTCGACAACGATAAGGTTGGCGATGGAACCAAAGATAGTTAAGTTACCAGCAAATGTGGTGAGGAGGGCAAGTGCTTGCCATTTAAGATTTGCATCTTCAGGCGAAATGTAATATTGGAGCAATAAAACAGCGGGAACATTACTGACAATATTTGATAAAACAATACTGACCAAGGCAAAGAAATTAAGATCAAGCATTTGTTCCCTCGGTAAATAGTAATTGAGTCTGGCTAGTAGCCCGCTAGATTCAATACCACCGACGATGACAAATAATCCAATGAAAATGATCAGTAAATTGAAATCAATACTTGTATAAATTTTATTTGGCTTCACACGGCGTGTAATCAGTAAGAAGGCTGCTCCTAAGCTAGCGATGAGCACGATATCAAACCCAGCCATATAAAAAAGAATCACAAGAACCAGTGTGCAGAGTGTTTTGGTAATTAAATAATGATGAAAGTAAACTTCGGTAAGTTTTGCTTTTTCGAGGTTGCCGTTTAATTCGGTTTTATATTTATAGCTGATAAATAGATAAATGAATACTAAGCCCAGAATAGAAATAGGACTAGATACTTTTAGATAGTCAAAAAAAGAGATATGTGATAAGCTGCCAATTAAAATATTTTGTGGATTGCCCAGAAAGGTTAAGGCACTGCCAACATTGGAGGCCATCGCCAGCCCTAATAAATGAGGGATAGGTTCGCAATTGCCTTTATTACAGATAAAGAGAACTACTGGTGTAAAGAGTAGGCAAACGATATCATTGATCGCAAAAGCCGATAGGATGCCACTAATAAAAATAATAGTGAATAGTAAGGATTTCTTTGTGTTGATTTTTTGCAGGACAATTTGGCCGATCAGTTCAAAGAAGCCAGCGATTTTTAAATTTGCCACGATTACCATCATGGAAAATAAAATAACGATAGTACGATAATCGACCACCTTAGTAGCTTGTTCGAAAGAAAGAATGCCAAAACTCATCATGGCTACTGCGCCAATGATCGCAACACCTGCACGGTCAATACGAAATAATGGACTTTTTCCTAAAGTGAAAACGGTAAGGACTACGATTAGTATGATGGAAGCTACGATTTCAGCGTATAGTTGTGTCAATGTATATCCACCCCCTTTTGTCTTATAAAATACGTATTATATTATTATAGCAAAAAGCAGTTTGATTTAAAAATATGCTATAATAGAATTTATTATATAAATTAATATCAAAGGGACAGTTTGTTCGATGCGATAGTTTGGGGTGAATAACTTGGTAGTTAGTTTAAGTCTAGCCTTGTATATTATCATTGCAGGTGGTCTATATTATAAAGATAGAAAAGATATGGCAGTATTAGAACGCTATTTGAACTCGCAAATGCCAGTGAATGATAATATGCTTAAAATAGCCTTTCTTTTGATGTTTATTTGCTTGCCGATTTTACAAATCATTAGCTGGGGAAGAACGTTATTGGGAAAAAAAGACGAGCTTGAAAATTATGAAGATAATCCTGACATGCGTGCGTTTATTGAGGAGTATTATCCCGAAAAAATGTATGAGGTCGAGCAAGCAACAATTGTGCTTGACTCAATTCTTGAAATTAATGGGTTTATCGAACGGTTAAATGAGATTTTTGATAAGGACCTTGATCCAATAGAGCAAGAACGTGTTATTCATACTGCTCGCAAGGCGGAAAAAGACATTGATAAAAATTGTCAAGCTAATGTAACATACGAAGGTACGAGCGTGCCGCTTATCTTTAAGATATCTCGCAATGATGATGAAGATGAAAATTTTAAGATTGATATTTTCACACGTAGTTTTGTTATGGATAAAATAGATTCTGTAATGACAGCGTATGTTGCTGAATTGGAACAAGCGAAAGTAAGCGAATAATAAAAATCTGGTGCTGCCTCGATAAAGGGTTACACCAGATTTTTATTGCTCATATAACTGATAAATCAATTGCTTAAGTTTTTACATTATAAAAATATATAGTAAATAAAAATATAGGTAAACTAAACTTATAATTAGGTATATTGGTAAAAGTAATTAATTTAAGAAAGTATGCGAAGGAGTTTTAAAATGATAAAATTGATTGCATCTGATATGGATGGAACTTTAATAGGAACGAATCGAAAAATATCAAAGGAAAATATAGCAGCTATAAAAATGGCACAAGAAAAAGGTATTGTCTTTGCGATTGCAACCGGCAGAGCATATGAAGATGTTAAGCCGTTCTTAGATGAGTATGGTTTAAAATGTGAATGCGTTGTCTTAAATGGCGGAGAATATAGGGATATTGCCGGTGAGATCGTTGCAGGGATCTATATTGATAAAAGTATAGCAGCTCAAATTTTAAATATAATGGCAAATTATGATGTAGCTGTTGAAATATATACCGATGATGGATATTATACAACGAATACAAAGGAAAAAACCTTAAAAGGGATGATAGAAAGAGTAAAAGCTTTTCATCCAGCGCTTATAGATTCAGATGAAATTTATCAACATGCGATAACGCATCCTCATTTTGCTAAGATGAACTACATAACAAATTTGCAGGAGTTCTTGAAAAGTGATATAAATATAGGTAAATTTGTTTCTTTTGCAGGGTCAATTGATGAGATCAATGTGATTAAGCAAGCACTGAATACATTGGATGGACTCGCTATATCCTCAAGCTTTCCTATGAATATTGAAGTGAATGATGTTAATGCCACCAAAGGACGCATATTAGCTAAAGTTGCAGAAAAAATAGGGATAAGAAAAGAAGAAGTAGCTATTTTAGGTGATAGTTCCAATGATTATTCAATGTTTGTAGAGTTTCCAAATTCATTTGCTATGGAAAATGCAATACCGGAAATTAAAAAAGTGGCAAAATATATAACTGCAAGTAATGCAGAACATGGTGTAGCAAAGGCGATTTATCGCATATTAGAGGATTGACAGGTCTTCGTATTACGCAGCTACAGAATACTTGTGGTGATGATAGGATGCTGAATTGGAACTAATGTGAGTGCATGTAGGCTGTTACCATTTTTTTTTGTCATGAAATTCAGCAGATGTTTTTACCTGCTAATATCGGTTGCTAAATTTTTTTCTATATCTAAATCTCTAAATGAAAAATGTCCGCAAGGAAATATTTTAAAATTTTTTATATAGGGTTTTTTCAAATAGATACTATTGAAAGAAAACAAGGGAAATATAGGTAAGATATCAATAAGAATATTATTAATTTCTTTGTTGATATCTTTTTTTATAGTTGCA
Source organism: Anaerosinus sp. (assembly GCA_029240055.1). Taxonomy (GTDB): domain Bacteria; phylum Bacillota; class Negativicutes; order JARBTT01; family JARBTT01; genus JARBTT01. The sequence goes on along the minus strand of JARBTT010000031.1, from coordinate 4,565 downwards.
TTATGTGTCTCAATTGCTTTTACTCCTAGTTCATTTACGTTTACTTTATTGTTAATAATTTGATTAGAATTTAGTATATCTAAAATTAATGAACTGACGCCAGAATTTTTTTTAGCAGCTATAATTCTTTTAAATGGAAATTCAAAATCAAATGCTGTTACAGTTTCGCCATTTGACCATTTATTGTTTTCGTTTAAATAGAATATATATGTTTTTTCATTATCCGAAATTTTATAATGTTTTGCTGCACCTGGAATGATTTCTCCAGTTTTATGATCTAATATAAGCAACGGTTCGAATAAAGATTGACAGATAATTAAACCGATATAATCATCAACAAGTGCAGGATCTAGTGTTAAAAAATCAGTATCAACGCTAAACACCAAAATATTATCATTAGGAATATCGTTTTTCATTGTAATTTAATATCCCCTTCCTATTGGTTTGCCAAAGTAAAATAATTGAACATAAACAAAAGATCGAAAGACCTGATAAAACAAATCCCGTATCTATATATTTTGTTAAAAACCCAATAGTAGGAAACTGAATTGCTATAATTATTGAACTTAAGAAACTCACTGAAGATAATATTGTTGCTCTTTCTTCTGATTTTATTAATTTATTAATTAAGGCACTGGATAAGGGATAAAATAAAATTGCAAGATTGTTAATAATAATAAATAATATAGGCGATAGACTATTGCTGAGTGGTAGCAACAATAAAGCAATCAATGATATTAATGGTAATATTATCAATAAAGTGTAGATGTTTACTCTTTTTTCTAGTTTATATGCACAAGAATAAGCTATAATTCCAATAATAGAATCTAGTGTAAATATTTGAGATATGATTATTTCATCAAATCCCTGCTCCTTAAACCAGATTGGAATAAAGAGATAAAGTGTATTAATTGTCGCGGTAAAAATAACTATCCCTATTACTAAAGTAAAAAATAAACGGTTTTTAAAAACAATTAGATTACTGATAACTAAATTTTTTAAGCAAACGAGGAAAGAAAAATCCTGGTTTTTTCCCTGTTTTGCCTTAACTAGCCCAGAGTTATCTGTCATATTTATTAATGGTATAATTGATATTACTTGAACTACTGCTATACAAAGATATACCGTATTCCATGATACAGACTGTAAAAATCCGCCACAAAACATGCCTAAGGTCAAACCTGCTGTAATAAATGCACCATAGTAACCGTTAATTTTTGTGAATTGTTTATCTTTTTCTTTTTTATTACCTTTTATAGAATCATATAGAAGCGCAGTATCCGACCCTGAGGAAAATGTTGATCCTAATCCAAATAGAATAAATATAAAATAGATACTCCAAATATTATTCACAGACATTAATCCTACAGCATAAATAATAGAAATTATCCTCGAAATAATTAAACTTATTTTTCTCCCATAAATGTCGGCTATGATCCCTGTAGGTACTTCGAATAAAACAATTGATATGTGTAACAAAGATTCTGCAAGACCTACCTGTAACCCATCTAATCCCTTTTCTAATAAAAATAATGTCCAAATTGCCCTATCAAAAAACAAACTGTAAAAAAAAGAAGATATATTTAATTTTACTATATCTTTGCTAATACTAATTAAATTATTATAATAATCCAACATTTTATTTACTTGATTCTCCATTATCTAAAAATTTATAGCAGTTTTACATTTGCATGATTTTCCTGAAACTCTTGTAGTTTCCATTGTTTGATATGTTTATATTTAATTTACCATTATATGTGATTTATGTCGATAAATATTTTTATTACAGTTATAAAAATATTCATTGACTAATGGCTTATATAAACCTGTTGTTCTTTATTGGATATTATGGTATTTTAATGTAAATAGGAATAAATAAGGAAGATGAGCAGTGGACAATTTAGTTGAAATAAGAATATCCGTAGCTTAAATGTAATGTAAAATTGCTTGTTAACGCAATGTCTTGATTAAGGGGGAATGCATGTTGGAAGCAAAAATATATGCAAAGCAACGAATAGTGCTGCTTTATGTAGGTATGTTTCATGATTGAAATAGCTTTGCGTGACATTGAAAAATACTATGGTGCCGACCATTTGATCAAGGGAGTTACTTTTGAAATACAAATAGGTGAACGAATTGGTTTATTAGGTAAAAATGGGACAGGGAAAACAACCTTATTAAATATATTGGCAGGTGTTATTCCAAGTGACAACGGAGAGGTAATGATTCGAAAAGGATCTCTCGTGAGCGTTTTGGAACAGTTCACCGACTTTCCTGAGGATTATACTGCATATGAAGCCCTTTGTTCAGCTTATAGTGATTTACTTGAAATTAAAGCTCAAATGATCGCATTGGAGCAAACAATGACTGATGTCACCGATATTGATAATACCTTGGAAAAGTACGGGCACCTGCAACAAAACTTTGAAGCCAGGCATGGCTATGAAATGGAAGAAAACATTAAGAAGGTGTGTACTGGTCTTGGATTCAGTTACGAACTATTAGCGACTAATTTTTCTATGTTGAGCGGTGGGGAAAAAACAAGGGTTATGTTAGGCAGATTATTGATTAATAATTCGCAAATTCTCCTGCTCGACGAACCAACAAATCATCTGGATGTTACTGCTATCGAATGGTTGGAAAAATTCGTACACGAATATAAGGGGACTGTCGTTGTCATATCTCATGATCGATATTTTCTTAATCAAGTAGTAACTCGTATTGTTGAATTATCTGACGGAAAAATCGATCTATATGAAGGTAACTATTCATACTTTGTGGCTGAAAAAAAAGCTCGATGTCTACAGCGTCAAGAGGAATTTAATCAAGAACAAAAAAAAATTAAGCGAATGCAAAATTCAGCCAAACAATTGCATGAGTGGGCACAACGTGGCCATAGTCCGTCTCTGCACAAAAGAGCGTTAAACATGGAAAAACGCATTGAGCGGATGGAAAAAGTCGAGCGACCACAATATGAGCAACGAATGCAAACGAAATTTAACGAACATACTTTCTCAGGGCAGGAAGTTCTTGTTGCCAAGAATCTAAGTAAAAACTTTGACGATCATAATATTCTTAACAGTCTCGACTTTACCTTATATAGAGGTGAAAGGACTGTCTTGTTGGGTACAAACGGCTCTGGAAAATCTACATTATTAAAAATAATTACTGGCGAAATAATTCCTGACGCTGGCGAAGTTAAACTTGGCAATAGTATCAAGTATGCTTATTTGCCACAAATAGTTACTTTTGCACACCCCATGCTTAGTGTACTGGAAACAGTAAGCTATGAGTTAGATATAAGCGAAAATGATGCCCGCCACATACTAGCAAGATATTGTTTTAAAGGTGAAGGCGTATATAGGACGACAGGTAAACTTTCTGGAGGAGAGAAGAGTAGACTGCGGCTTTGCTTAATGATGCAAAACAACGTTAATCTGCTATTGCTCGATGAACCGACCAACCATCTGGATATCGATTCACGAGAATGGCTAGAAAAAGCATTAGATGATTTTAAAGGCACTGTGTTGTTTGTATCTCATGACCGATATTTTATTAACAAATTTGCTTCTCGAATTTGGGAATTAAAGAATGGTAAATTAACTAAATATGATGGTAATTATGATTTTTATCTACAAAAAAAAATAAGAAATGAGCAGTTAGAATATCAGACTAGGCATACGCAAAGCAAAATAACTGATGTTCATAAAAGTTCCAGAATTGTTACAAAACTACCTGTTTCCGTACATACAGAAACTATTTCTAAAAAGGCTATTGTAGAAATTGAAAAAATTGAAAACGCTATTAAGGAACTAGAATCAGCACTTGCTGCTCTAGAAACTCGAATGCAATTATGTGGCAGCGATTTTCTTACGATGGAACCTTTACTTTTGCAAAAAAAAGAATGGGAAGATACTAGGGGGGCACTGTATCAGGAATGGCTAAAAATAAACGGGTCCTAGCTTCTAATTTTTATTCTTGCAAATATTATTGATTAAATAAATTGGAAGGGCTAACTGTATCCTCAAGTTTTGTTACCAATATTGAAATCAATGATATGAATGCGACGAAAGGTCGTATATTAGCTAAAGTAGCAGAAAAAATGGGGATAGGAAAAGAAGAGATAGCTATTTTAGGGGATAGTTCAAATGATTATTCTATGTTCGCAGAGTTACCCAATTCCTTTGCAATGGAAAATGCACTACTAGAAATTAAAAAAGCTGCAAAATACATAACTGCAAGCAATGTAGATCATGAAGTAGCAAAAGCCATTTATCATATATTGGATCAATTGCAATAAGTTGAATCGAATTTCATAAAGATAAGATTGATATGATTTTGGTCATATAATTGATGTTTGCATCGATATTTGCAAAAAATAGTTGGGGTTTAAGAATATGATATAATACAATTAAATTTATAAAAATAAACAGGTAGTTCTGTGTTAAATATAGTCTGGGGTGAATATTTTGGTAATAAGTTTAAAGAAGAACCCTCGGATATCGGACACCAGAGGAACTTTTTGAAAGTGAAATGGTTCAAATCTATGTTGCTTAAAAACACGA
>JARBTT010000205.1 GCA_029240055.1 Anaerosinus sp. | reverse complement strand
GTTTTTGAAAGGTTGCTCATTAAAATGTGTGTGGTGTCAAAATCCTGAGGGGATTGCGGGGGAAACTAGGCTTGTTCATTTTCCGAATCAATGTATTGGTTGTGGCTTGTGCGCAAGTATCAGCGTAGATGGTGATATTACGATAAAAGATCAACTGCCAGTGCTGCATAACAGTGCAACAAAACATTGGCCGGGGTATGTAAAGATTTGTCCAACCAATGCGTTGGTAATGGATAGTAAACAGTACACGGTTGATGAAGTAATCGAAATTGTCTTACGGGATCAGCCATTCTTTCAATATGGCGGTGGTGTTACTTTGTCGGGCGGCGAGCCGTTATTGCAAAAAGAGTTTACGTTTGCATTATTAAAAGCACTTAAACAAAAGGCTGTGCATACGGCAGTGGAAACTTCATTATGTGTAGATCAAGCGTATCTGCTACAGATCCTGCCCTATATTGATACCTTATTTGCTGATTTTAAGGTATTTGATGATAGCGCTCATAAGCGGGCGACGGGAATTGATAATGCGCTGATTAAGGATAATATTGCAATGGTATTAACCTCTACGTATCGCGATCGTGTGATCATTCGTACGCCACTTATTCCGCGGTATACGGCAACAAAGGGAAATATTACGGCGATTTGTCAGCATATCGCACAACTTTATCCGCAGGTAAAGTATGAACTGCTTAACTACAATCCATTGGCGCAGGCAAAATATAAACAGGTAGGGTTGGATTACTGCTTTAAGGAAAATCCGAAGATGTTTACAAAAGAAGAAATGCAGGAGTTTCAATGGATCGCGCAAGACGCTGGGATCATAAACTTGCTAAAAGATGACGAATAAATAAAGTTGAAAGAGATGAAAAGATGTTTGTTGAAGAAAGACAGGAAAGTATTGTTTTATTATTAAATAAATTTGGCAAGGTTAAAGTAAAAGAGCTTAGTGAAAAGTTTGCGGTAACTGAGGATTGTATTCGCAAAGATTTGGCGAGCTTAGAAAAAGAAGGCTATTTAAAACGGGCTTACGGTGGTGCGGTTATCGTGCGAACCAATGTGCATAAAGCTGAAGTCCGTAGCCGAAAAAAAATCGATGTGAGTGCAAAAAAAGCGATTGCTCAAAAGGCGCTCACGCTGATCAAAAATCAAGATATGGTTTTTTTGGATATTTCGACGAGCAATCTTGAGCTTGCACATTTGTTAGCTGAAAGTACAAAAGAGATCACTGTCGTGACCAATATGGTTGAAATTCTTGTTCTATTAGCAAAAAAAACTGAGATAAAAATCGTCTTTGTCGGCGGTGTCATCAATAAAAGTCGTGATGGTTTTTGGGGGAGCATGACGATGGAATTGATTGCGAAATGCAAGCCTGATATTGCCTTTGTCGGCGCTGTTGGCATTGACGTTTTTGAAAATAGTATTTCTACCTATGACATTGAGGATGGCAGCAATAAAGCAATGATCATCAAAGTGAGTAAAAAGGCTTATTTAGTTGCTGAATTTACTAAATTCAGCAAAGATGGTAACTATAACTATGCAACATTAGATGATTTAACCGGGGTGATTACGAACCAAGCATTATCAATAGAAGTACAAGAAGCGATGCTTGGTCATGGGGTGGATCTGCTATAACATACGCTTTGGAAAATACATCGGTAAAGAAAAGATGAGATAAAAGCCAACTGAGCGTAGTGATAAATAGCAATTTAGCACTAAATTTAGCGGAAAAAGATGAAAATTGTCGCTTGCGCAAAGATGAAAATCGTAGTAAGGTTTCTGTAGTAGAATACTACGGAGGAATTTAGATGGTTTTGAAATCGATCACGCAAGCGCTGAATTGGCAGAAGTTTTATGAATTAATTCAACAAGATATCAAATTATTTATCTATTTATTAGTGCTTTTTATGTTGTTTAGAATTGGCTTTATTGGTATCATGCAAGCTTACTTAGGCGATGGTACCAATTGGACGGATATTTTATTGGCTTTGTATTATGGTTTGAAGCTGAGTTTGAAAAGTGCTGGTTTACTGGCGGCAACTTCTTTTCTTAGTTGTTTGATTTTTTATTGCATTTCCCCTAAAAGAGTAGTGTATGTGCGAAAATTGATCGGCTCAGTTTATACGATTGTCTTAACAATCTTGTTTTTCGCGCGCATTCCTTTTTACCAGCAGTTTCACTCAGGCTTTAATCAACTGATTTTCAATACAGTCAATGATGATGTTTATGCGCTTGTCATATCACTCATTGATCAGTTCAATTTGCCCCTGCGTTTAGTTGGTGCTTTGGTAGGGGCGGGATTTTTATGCTTTCTCTTCTGCAAGTGGCTGGATACGCGAATCTTTTACCTGCCAAAGTTGAAAAATTGGTATGCAAATATCGCCATGAGGCTTGTCTTTTTAGTAGTACTGTATCAGTTTGCTGTGTTCGTTAATTTTGGTGGAAGCCTGAGCTTTGCCGGCAATATCGATTGGGAAAACTCTGGGGTTACAAAAGATCAATTGCTCAATGAAGCGATCTTAGATGATGGGCAAGCGCTTTATCGTGCGTATGAGATCAATGGTCGACTCGCAAGTTCTACAGGGCTTATGTTTGAACCAACACAAATCGCGGGTTATGCGCACCAGTTAACAGGAAAGCAAATAGAAAGTGATAATTTGGATGATTATTTAAAAAAATCAGCGCAAGGACTACGAGCGGAAAAGCCGAAACAGGTCTTTTTGATTATTTCTGAGAGCTATGCAAATTGGCCCTTACTTGATAAATACAAAAACCTCAATATCGCTAATGGGGTGAAAAATATCATTGCTGAACCTGATAGTGCTTATGTTAGTACGTTTTTACCAAATGGGATGAGTACGATTTCGGGTGTTATGGGAATTGTCACTGGCTTTACTGATGCCAATTTGTATTTGACGACAATGCCAGAAGCATATAAAGAACCATATTCGACGGCGATTGCACCTCAGATGAAGAAACTTGGCTATCGAGCAAAGTTCTGGTATGCTGGGCCAAGCTCTTGGGAACGGGTCAAAGATTTTTCTCTTGCACAAGGATTTGACGATTTTTACGGTAGTGGTGATTTTGAGGGAGCAACAGGTAATGTTTGGGGTTGGGATGATGAATATTTGTATGACGCCGTGCTAAAAGGCGTCAAAACAGCAGAACCTAGCTTTAATATCGTGCTCAATGTATCGAATCATTCACCGTTTACCGTGGATTTAGACAAAGCAGGGTTTGATCGGGAGGCTGTGACTGCACAGCTACCGGATAGCGTAAAAAATGACCAAGAGCTGGTGAAGCAGCTTGGTCATTTCTGGTATGCTGATAAGATGCTGGCTGAGTTTGTGGCGCGTGCAAAGGAAAAATATCCGGATAGTGTGTTTATTATAGTTGGTGACCATGCCGATCGGATGAATATTGATAAAACACCAACAATGTATGAACGGTATGGTATCCCTTTTGTCGTGACGGGCAAAGGGATTAGCAAGGAAAGTTTACCGGCAGGCGTGGCCGGCAGCCATATTGATGTGATGCCAACATTATTAGAACTGATTGCGCCAAGAAGTTTTACGTATTATTCGGTAGGGAATAGTTTGACAAAGGGAAATGCCTTTGGTGCCAACTATGGATTTTGGATTACGCCGAACTATATCGGTAAAACAGATATGGTTGCTCAGCCAGAGCCCATCACCTCGCCAGAAGCTCCTGAGCCAGACCCAACAATGGTGCAAGGCACTGTCGAAGCGGTGCGTAGTGTATCTTGGTGGCGGAGTAAGTATGGGAATCAATTAGCGAAATGATTTGTCTAGTGTCATTGGTATGATTTAGTATGATTTGAAATTTATCATAAAATAAAATCTATAAAAACATAGTATGAGGTGAGTCTATGGCAATCGTCCATAAAGGCAAGAAAACTTTAAATGGACAAGCAAATCAATATTTGCTAACGAGTATAGCTTGTGTGGTGATGTTGATTGCGTATGCGTTCATGATGGTGCAAGGACAGGGCGATGTGGAAGTAAACGTTGTTTTTATGGCATTGCCAGTGTTTTGGGTTATTGGTGCAGTATTTTACTTTAGAAAATATAAAATCTTTAAAGCTGGGGCGGCCGGTGAGTCTGGGTTATTGGAATATGTACGAAAATTGCCTAACCAATATCATATTTTTACGAATTTCCAGTGTCTTTGTCATTGAAGCAAAAAATCATGTGGGTAAAATTGTTGGCACTGCCGATGATGTTGAGTGGAAACAATACAAAACTGATCAGGCAGGCAACACCAAAATAAAGTTGCTGGCAAATCCAATTAAACAAGCGAATTGGCATACGATCAATATCGACCGATTGCTTAGACTTGACGACTTTCATGTTACAGTAAGTGGATTGTTGGTCTTTACCAATCCAAAGGCGACATTGGAAATTGGCCCAAGCAAACTGACTATTTTAGATAACTGTAAAGCCGTGAATCAATATATCCTAAATTACAAACCACAACAGAAGCTCGATAAAAGTCATATTAATAAAATTGTTCGTGCTT
>JARBTT010000030.1 GCA_029240055.1 Anaerosinus sp. | reverse complement strand
CGCGTAACGAGAATGTTTTTACCAAATAGCGGACGGTTGTCAAACCAAGCTAATTTTTCCCGTAAGTTAACAACATCACCAACAATGAAAATCGCTGGTGGTTTCAAGCCTTGCTTTGCTACATCTTCAGCTGCACTTCCTACTGTTGTTACAAGTACTCGTTGTTCAGGTTTCGTGCCCCAACGAATGACCGCTGCCGGTGTCTCTGCTGGACGGCCATTTTTTATTAATTGCGAGGTAATATGCGGTAAATTTTCTACGCCCATTAAAAATACAAGCGTATCAACCCCTGTCGAAAGTTTATCCCAACGCATGTTGGATTTTCCTTTCGTCGGATCTTCATGCCCAGTGATTACTGCAAAAGAAGTTGCCACTGCCCGATGCGTTACAGGGATACCAGCATAGGCAGGTACAGAAATCGCGGAAGTGATTCCTGGCACGATTTCAAAAGGCAAATTATTTTCTACTAAAAGTAGCGCTTCTTCCCCACCGCGACCAAATACGAATGGATCGCCGCCTTTTAAGCGTACGACTGTTTTTCCTTCTTTTGCTTTATCGACTAACAATTGATTGATATCTTCTTGACGCATTGTGTGCTGACTAGACGCTTTCCCTACATAAATCAGCTCTACATCTTTGCGTGCATTTCGAAGCAAGCGATCATCTGCTAAACGATCATACACGATCGTATCAGCAATTTGAATATACTCCCATGCTTTCACACTAATTAACTTGTAGTCGCCAGGGCCTGCGCCCACTAAATATACCATACCTGCCATAAATTTTCCTCCTATAAAAAAGTCAGGTGAACAGCTTATCTCACCTGACCCATATATTATTTATTCAGTCATACAACCTAAATCTACCATGATTTTGCGTCCACCTGCGGCAAGCATGCGGTTCGCCAATTCTTCACCAAGTGAAGTTGCTTCATTACATCTACCAACGACGCAATCCTTAATGACCGTTTGACCATCAATGGTCGCAATAATTGCCTCCACCGTCAAAGTCTCACCCTCTAGAGTACCAAACACCCCAACTGGTACTTGACAACCACCTTCGACTGTTTTTAAGAAAGCGCGCTCTGCCGTTACTGCATAACGCGTTGCCGGATCATTTAAAAATGCCAATAGCGCTAACACTTCTGGATCATTTTCTCTCGCCTCAATGGCAAGTGCCCCTTGTCCCACAGCCGGTAAACAGACTTCTTTCGGTAATATTTCCGTAATATGTTCTTCCCAGCCAAGTCGTTTGAGTCCAGCCGCAGCTAACACAATTGCATCCAAACTGTCAGCTTCTAGTTTTTTTAATCTCGTATCCACGTTACCGCGTAAATCACGAATGCTTAAGTCAGGGCGCGCACTCAGTAATTGCGCTTTTCTTCTCAAACTAGAAGTACCAACTTTAGCCCCTTGCGGTAAATTTTTTAACGTCTTATATTTCGGACTAATGATCGCATCGCCTGGATCGACACGTTTGGTGATCGCTGCTAGCGTTAACCCCACTGGCAACTCTGTTGGCATATCCTTTAAGCTATGCACTGCCAAATCAATGGAACCTTCAAGCATTTCCGTTTCTAATTCTTTTGTAAATAGACCTTTGCCACCGATCTTCGCTAATGGCACATCCAGAATCTTATCCCCAGTTGTTGTGATATATTTTATTATGACTTCTAAATTTTTATATTCTTTGCGTAAACAATCCGCAATATGATTGGCTTGCCATAGCGCTAGCTTACTGCCGCGCGTACCGATAACTATTTTTTCTCTCACTTTTTCTGTTCTCCCCTATTGTATCAAGTTTGAAAAGATCTCGCATCGCATCGATATAATACTGTTCATTTCCAGTACCAGCTGCGCTATTGATTTTTACCATTGGCTCCCTAAGCATTTTGCGGATAATCATATGCGACATCTGTTCCATCACTTTACGTTCTTCTGGCGTAATATCCGGCAATTTCGCCATTGCCCGTTTCACTTCACGTTGTCTCATCCGTTCCGCTTTATCCGTTAATAGTGCCATTACCGGACGAAAAGATAAGTAACGAAATTTATTTACGAGCTCTTCCACTTCTTCTTGCACTATTTTTTCAGCAAGTTCAGCCTCTTGCTCACGAACTTTAATATTTGAATCAACGACTGCTTCTAAGTCATCAATATTATATAAACTAACGCCTTTAATATCAGCTACTTCTGGCTCAACGTCACGTGGTACTGCGATATCGATGAAAATAATCGGCTTGCCTTTGCGTTTTGTCATCAGATGCTGTGTATCCCAAGCTTTTACGATATAATGTGGCGCCCCCGTTGAAGTAATTACGATATCCGTATTGACCGCACATTGCATTGCATGTTCAGTCTTTATCGCTTCGCCATGAAATTTCGCTGCTAAATCTACAGCACGGTCATAGTTACGATTGGATACAAATACAGTTTCTACACCATTATCAATCAAATGCCGGGCGGTAAGCTCACCCATTTGCCCTGCGCCCAGTAATAGCACCTTTGAATTTGATAAATCACCAAACAAGTTCTTTGCCAATTCTACTGCCGCGTAACTAACAGATACTGCACTATAGGCAATTCTCGTTTCTGTACGAACACGTTTCCCCACGGAAATCGCTCGATGGAATAACGTATTTAATACGGTACTGGTCGTCCCAGCTTCTTTTGCAATCCAATACCCTTTTTTTACTTGGCTGAGAATCTGACCTTCACCAATCACCAAAGAATCTAAACTAGCGGCCACGCGAAATAAATGTTCGATGCATTCTTCATCATAATAATGAAATAAATACGGGTCTACATCATCATCGTTACTCGCTAGATCATATAGAAATCTCTTTAATACCGGTAAAGATTCCTCTGCATCCTCAACAACAACATACAGTTCGCTCCGATTACAAGTCGAGAGAATCACTGCTTCATTAATTTCTTCATACTCATCTATATGTCTAAGTCCAGCTTTCACTTTATCGGCTGATAAAGAAAAGCATTCCCGCACTTCTACTGGTGCAGTCTTATGATTTAGTCCCACAACTACTAATTGCATGTTTTATTCTTTCCTCCGCCACGCTTAATTCACCTTGTTTTAGTAAATCAAGTATTTCTTTATTCATCGCTTTATTCCAAAAAGTCTCACGCTCTTGACTGGTCTTTAACTTCGTTTTTATGAAGGAGCGTACGTTTGCCACCAGCTCTAAATATAGTTCATATTCAGCTCCATAGGTGTCTGCAAGCTCTGCCCGAAGTTGCCGCGACAATGCTGGACTTTTCCCACCTGTTGACACTGTAAACAATAAATCCCCACGATTTACTTGTGCTGGCACAGTAAAATCACTGACAGATTCATTATCTACCACATTGACAAGTGAGCCATTTTCCTTTGCCTCTAAAGCGGCTCGTTGATTTACTTCACTATGATCAGTAGCACAAATAACAAGAAAATAAGCGTTTAGATCGCCTTGGCTATAAGCCTTCGCACTATAAATAATATCAGAACGCTCAGCTAACTGAGCCAACTCCTCTATTAACACTGGACTAATCACCGTAACGATAGCCTTTGCTTTTAATAAAGCCTTGACTTTACGATACGCAACATGGCCTCCACCAATTACAGCACATGGCCTACCCTCAATATTAAGATTCACCGGATAAACAGCCAATGCACTTTCACCTCGCCAAATTTAGCCTAAATACACCTTATAATATAATATATCTTTTTTTGATTAATTTCCATCATATTTTTCTACAAAAATACAAATTAAATTCTAGACAAATTGCTAAATCGTAAAAAAATAAAAGGAGTTGCTGAAAAGCAACTCCACACACAGCCTATTCTAAAGTCATAATTTTATTTTTAAGCGCATATAAAAGCGCTTGTGTTCTATCATTTACATTGATTTTACGGAAAATATTCGTTAAATGATTCTTTACCGTTTTTTCACTGACAAACAACGCCTGCGCAATTTCTTGGTTACTGAATCCTTTTGCAATACAACGCAATACATCCATTTCACGGGCAGTCAATCTTTCACCGCGACGCTCTTTCCAAATTTCTTCGGCTCTCATGCCTACATCCTCACATTGCACTGCACCAAATAACTTTTCGGCAATTTCTGGATAAACAAAAGCATTGCCGTCATGCACCATATGTATTGCCTTAATCAGCATTTCTGGCTCTACATCCTTTAATAAATAACCCATTACTCCATTTTTAAGCACTTCGATCACGTAATTATCATCATCATGAATTGTAAGCATGATAATCTTGGTCTGCGTTTTTGTCAACTGTAACTGTTTGGCTACCTCAATTCCATTCATAATTGGCATATTCAGATCCAATAGTAAAATATCTGGCTGAAACATCAACGTTTTTGCCAACGTTTCATGACCATCAACCGCTTCAGCAACTACCTCTAAATCATCTTCTAGATCTAATACCATACGGATTCCTTGCCTTAATAGTAAATGATCATCGGCAATTAAAATTTTGATTGACATATTACTTCACTTCTTTCTACTTAACAATATTAGCTGTAAGAAAAATCATTACTTCTGTTTCACTTTTACTATTATCTATATTACTGAAAAAGCGACCCAATATCGGTAAATCTCCTAGAAAAGGAATCTTATTTATCGTTTTACTTTCTTCACTACCAATCAATCCACCAATGACCATCGTTTCACCATCTTTTAAACGAACAACCGTATCGGCCGAACGTTTATTAAATTTATAGGCTTTTAGATCAGCAACATAAGAGGGCGAGCTAACCTCGGTATGTACCGTAGCCGTTATATAGCCGTCACGATTGATCCGCGGTGTATACTTTAAAATAATACCAGCTTCACGATATTGGATGGATGTCGTTGTCGTAGAATTCGTCGTCGCGACTGTTGGTACTGGCACCTCGCCACCAATATTGATCACCGCTTGTTTGCCATTGATCGCTAAAATATTCGGTTTCGCCAGAATATTCGCCTTTCCATCACTGACAAGCGCATTCAATTTTGCTGCATAATACAGCTCAAAAGGATGTCCATTGGTACCGTGACCAAACTGAATAACACCTGGTACACTTTCTGAACCATCTTTCCAGGTCCGCGTTACCTTGGTCGTTGGCACTGTCTGCGTCACATTTTCATAGCGATTGGTTGCTGAATTCCATACAGTAGTCGTCGATGTCTCGGTGCTATTTTCATATTCTGACGTCTGGGGCAATTTTGACCATTCCCACTCCACGCCCAGTTTCTTGGCTGCATCTTTATTAATTGCCACAACCTTTGCTTCTAAAGAGACCTGCTGGTAGGGAATATCAATGCTATTGAGCATTCGGCGTATCTGACTCGCTTCAGCTTCCGTCCCATAAAACAAAAGAGAATTTGTTGCCATATCCACTGACAAACGACTATGCTCAGAAGCTTTCTCCTCCGGCTCCGCTGATTTCTCGGTCTTTATGCCTTTAGATAAACTGCCTAAGGCGAGTTCTGCTGACTTTAAGACCTCTGTTGGCTCAATATAATTTAAAGAAAAAATATGAAGGGATCCAAAATTTTGATTGATAACGTCCCGTCCCCCGACGATGATGACATTGCCAATACACTGATAATGCAAGCCTTTGGTTTGTGTAATCAATTGTAAAGCCGTATCAAAATCAAGCGATTGCAGCTCTATGGTAATTTTACCTGTAATCGAATCATCGACAATGATGTTACGATTACCTAACTTAGCAAGCGAAGTGAGCACGTCGCGCACCTCAGCATTTACTACGTTCAATGATAGCAGTTCGCCTTCTTCAGCAAAACTGTACGATTGTCCTATAATATTAACAAATCCTACTATCATTCCCAATATAATCCATCGCATTAGATTTGACAAATGCAAATCAATCACCGTCCAACCGTTAACGTTATAGCTCCGTTTGGTCCATTTACGATTACATTCTTTTCATCAATCCTTACAACTAATGATACCAGTTCAACTCTTTGAACAAAACAGTACGATTGTCCTAAAAAGTGATTGCTACTATCCCTGCGAATCAATCATCGTCCAACCGTTAATGTTATTTCTCCGTTTGGTCCATTTACGATTACATTCTTTTCATCAATTTCTACGACTTGGTAAGGGCCAATGAAATCTTCTAGCAAACATTGTTTACTAACCTCACCATATTCTAAAATAGCAATAAATCGATTGCCACTACCAACAATGCCTGTCACGACTGGCAATTTCGTCGTCTTTACTGGCGGTGATATTTTTTGCTCTTTGGCTGGTGCTTTCGTTTCTTTCTCCATTGGCATTTCCTCTTTTTCACCGAAACTACGTGGAGCCGCAAATGGATCTTGCATAATGTTATGTTCATTACGATCGACTGTTTGTAACAGTGTACTTTGTACTTTATCTTTCTGTGTGGAAACTTCTATTTGTGCAGCAGCCTCTTGCTTTACATTGCGCGCTTGCATGAACAATACATAGAATCCCGTCATAATCACCAGAGAAAGTATGACCATCCTTCTATTCTTTGGAACAGCCCAAACATTTACTAGTAATTTCAGCAATTCTTTCATGTTATTACACACAGCTTCCATAAACTTATATAAAGATACAAATTCTACAAAAAAAAGAAAAATCCTGTCGTATTCCGACAGGATTTTTTTACAATATTACCATTCATTTAAAATTATTGCATTTTTAGCCTAATTTACTTTTGATTTCTTGCAAACTAGGTCCCATAATCCGTTTATAAGCTTCTACACCAGGTTGATCGAAAGCATCTACATTTGCTAAATCGCCTTCATACGCTACTGATAATGCCAACATATAGAGAAGTTCGCCTAAATGGTATGGCGTTAATTCTGGCAAAGTGTAGGTCGCATTAAAACGATTTTCTGAAGCAAGTGCACTCGCATTCGACTGTCTAGCAACTTCTAAGGCTTGGCTCATTGGAATGCCAGAGATATCGGATAATTTTTTCACTGTTGGAAATGCATCATCGATAACAGGATCAACATTCCATTTTGCAATCTTGATAAATTGAACAATTTTATCCAATGTACCTTCCTGATGTTGTTGTGTCTGTGCATGCATATCTGTCGTACCTACCGCAACGATCGGCGTTCTACCGTAGTTTACAACTTCGCCCTCTTTATTGAATTTTTTACCTAGTGATTCGGCAAGAAGCTGAATATACCATTCTGAGGTAGATTTTAAATAATCTGCATATGGCATTAAGACTTCACTAGTTCTACCATACTTTTTTGCCGCGATAAATTTCAAGCTAGCATTGAGCATCGCTGGGTTGTTCCAGATATCTTCACTCTGACAAACTTGATCCATTGCTTTTGCCCCAGCTAGAAAAGCCTCAATATCAAAGCCAATACAAGCAGCTGTCACTAAACCAACTTCACAGAATACTGTAAATCGTCCACCAACGCCATCGGGAACGCTAAATGTAGGCCAACCTTCATCCGTTGCCAATTTTTTTAGCAATGTCTTATTCTCTTCATTAGGATCTGTTACAGCAACAACTTCGACTTCAATATTAGGATATTTTTTCAATGCTTCATAAGCCACCATGAAGTTTGACATCGTATCAAGTGTACCACCGGATTTAGAAATAACAACCATCATTAAACGGTAAGGGCGTTTTTCGCCGTGTGCTTCATTTACTTTCGCATTCGCTACCATATGATTGATTAAATCTGTAGTCCGTCTAGGATCGATATTATTCCCACTAAAATATACTTTCGGATAACCATTGCGTTCTTCTGTAGACATACTGTTCCAGAACTCGCCACAATGCACGTCAAATAGCACTTTATTACCTAAGTAAGAACCGCCAATTCCAAAAGAAATCACTGCATCCACGCGGTTTTGTATCGACTTAGAAAATTCTTTTAACCGTCCAATTGAAGCTGGTGAATTTAAATTTCCTTCTTTTATGTATGGTAATTGACTAAATAACACTTTTTCTGGTTCGCCGTCTTTCGATAAATGACCACGGATCACACCAGTTTCACGCATCACTTTCATTGCTTCATGCGCTTTTTTGATTGCTTCACTATATTCTTTCAGGTCAGCAGCTGTTACCTTACCTTCCCCAAAAAGATTTTCATAATCAAAGCTAAATCCCGATTCTAAAACACATTGACTCTTCGTATTACAACTCATGTTTTTAGCACCTTCCTTTTCTTTAAAAGTATAACGAAAACTTATTTTATTATACTAGACTAGCTATATAACTTCAAGTAAATACCAGAAGCACATAGTACAGGAGCTGTTTTCGTAATAAAACAGCTCCCTACATTATGAGCAATCTCAGATTTATACTATATTAGATGCTTTGTATAAGAAAATTTTTCAATAAAGGCAACATAGGCGAATCATAACCACCACTTAGCTTTGAAGTCTTTTTGTTTGACCGTAGGGAGTTTAGACTTCATTGCGATCTTCGAATGATGACTGACTAGAGATTCGCCTCTTGCCGACTTGCTTATTTTCGTTACAAACAATCTTGTATATAGCACCTCATATATATTCAAAATTTACTTCAACAACGGTCCCACCGTCTTAGTTAAATACTCTAAAAATTTATCGCGTAGTTCCGGGCGCTTCAACGCATATTCTACCGTAGCTTCTAAATATCCTTGCTTATCACCAATATCATAGCGTCTACCAGAAAAACTGTAGGCATAAACTTTTTGAATTGCTGCCAATTGACAAATCGCATCTGTAAGTTGAATTTCATTGCCACGACCTGGCTCTGTTTTTTCCAGCAGTTCAAAGATTTCTGGTTCTAGAATATACCGTCCAAGCACCGCCAACTGCGATGGTGCTTCTTCTGGCGATGGCTTTTCAATCAAATCGAGTGCCTGCCAAACATTTTGTTTGATTGGTTTTGGATTCACGATGCCATAACTAGAAACTTTTTCTTTACTAACTTCCTGCACTCCCAAAACAGAACCTTTATAATCTCGATAAACATCCATCAATTGACGAAGGCAAGGCACCTCGGCATCCACGATATCATCCCCCAGCATAACCGCAAATGGCTCATTGCCAACAAATTGCTTCGCACAAAGCACAGCATGTCCCAAGCCTTTTGCTTCTTTCTGACGAATGAAATGTACCGTTATGTTGGAAATTTCCTCCACCAAGCCCAGCAGCTCATATTTGCCTTGTTCTTTGAGTTGCAATTCTAATTCAACCGAACGATCAAAATGATCCTCGATCGAACGTTTATTCCGCCCAGTAATGATTAAAATTTCCTCAATACCAGAAGCAATCGCCTCTTCAATAATATATTGAATTGCTGGCTTATCGACGATTGGTAACATTTCCTTTGGCTGTGCTTTTGTCGCTGGCAAAAAGCGTGTGCCAAGCCCTGCCGCTGGAATGATTGCTTTACGAATTTTTTCCATAATAACTCCTTGTAAATAAGATTAAGCGTTGATTAACGCTAATAATTCTTCGGTCTTTTCTTTCAATAGCTTTTCATCTTGACGCGCCTCTACGTTTAAGCGAATCACTGGTTCCGTATTGGACATCCGTAAATTAAAGCGCCAGTTTGGATACTCAATGCTAAGACCGTCTACTTTCGTCACTTCGCCATCTTTACCGTATAGTTCTTCAACTTTTTCAAGCACTGCTTTAGCATCTTTCACCGTACTATTAATCTCACCACTGATTGGGAAACGCGCCATACGTTCTGCCATTAAAGTCGAGAATGGTTTCCCCGCACGGCAAATAAGTTCAAGAACCAACAACCAAGTCACCATACCGCTGTCGCAGAAAGAAAAGTCTTTAAAATAATGATGTGCTGACATTTCCCCGCCATACACCGCATCTTCCTTACGCATCCGCTCTTTAATAAACGCATGCCCACTCTTACACATGATTGGTCGGCCACCAGCTTCTTCTACCAATTCAATCGTATTCCAAATTAAACGAGGATCATAAATGATACCTGCGCCTGGATTTTTTCCTAAAAAGGCTTGTGCGATAAATCCTACCATGTAATAGCCTTCGATAAAATCGCCTTTTTCATCAAACATGAAACAGCGGTCAAAATCACCATCCCAGGCAATCCCAACATCCGCTTTTTGCTCACGCACTACTTTTGCAGTTGCTTCACGATTTTCCGTCAAAATTGGATTTGGCACTCCATTTGGGAAGTTGCCATCTGGTTCATTATTTATTTTGATAAATTCAAACGGCAAATGCTTTTCAAGCTCGTCCAAAATAGGGCCTGCTGCACCATTCCCCGCATTAACAACAACCTTCATTGGTTTTAAGGCACTGATATCTACATACGTAAGTAAATGTTTAATATAGTCATCTAAAATATCGACACTTTCTACTGAACCTGCTTTGATTCCCACAATTGGCTCAAAAGTACCAGCCACCGCACGTTCTTCAATCTCTTTGAGACCTGTATCACTGCTAATCGGGCGAGAACCTTCACGTACAAGTTTCATCCCATTATATTCTTTTGGATTATGACTAGCTGTAATCATAATACCGCCATCTAAATTTAAGTGAGCTGTAGCAAAATAAATTTGTTCGGTTCCGCACTCTCCTATATCAACAACATCACAACCCATGTCAGTCAAACCTAAAACAAGTGCATTCTGCACTGCTTGGCCCGACAAACGGATATCATGCCCAACTGCTACTTTTTTAGCTTTAAACATCTCCACATAAGCACGACCGATACGATAGGCTAACTCTTCATTGATCTCATCCGGATATTTTCCCCGAATATCATAGGCTTTAAATGCGCTGCGTTTTAACTCCATACAGATCATCTCCAAATCTTATTATATTTTATGAATAGAAGTCGTCTTGAAAGAAGACTACCTTACCAAACTATGAAACTATTACTAAAAATATTACTGTTTTTGAGATATTTTATTTATATTATAACATTCGTTGTATTAATCTTAAACTCCTGTAATGGGGTTGTAAAAATTACTATTTTTTTATATCAAATACATTATTTTTGTAAACACTCAGCCAAAGTCCGCCCACTACTGTGATAAAAATAACTCTTCTCACTATCTGCTGTAATATCGCTCGAACCATTGCATTGCAAAGATAGAAAGAAATCCATCCTAAAGTAAGCATTATATTCACGAATTGTTTGAACTTCATTTTTTATCCCTGCCATTCATGCTGATCTTTCACCTAGACATCACTTCCCTAGGAAAAGAAAAAACCATGATTATACAGTATGAAAAAATGAAGATTTAGATGCCTACAAGATAAAAAAACACCAACCGTAACTTAGTACGGTTAGTGTCAAGCTCACTTAGGGGGTAATTTTTCTTATTTTCTAGCCGCTTTCACTGCTTCAATAAACTTCACAGCTGTATCGGTAATCAATTGATAATCACCAGTTTTTGCGCCGCCAGTTAAGCTACCACCAGCACCAACCGCTACACAACCAACATCTAACCATTCATGAAGATTTTCTACACTCACACCACCAGTTGGCATAAGCTGCGCCTGGGGAACAGGTCCTTTAATCGCTTTAATTAATTTCGTACCAACAATCTCACCTGGGAATATTTTTACGATATCCGCACCGGCTTCCATCGCGGTCAATACTCCTTCAATCGTTGTCGTTCCTGGCATACAAGCCACGCGATAACGATTACAAAGCTTGATTGTTGCTAAATTGATAGATGGTGAAACTACAAATTCAGCACCATTTAAGATGGCAATGCGAGCAGTTTCTGGATCAAGTACAGTACCAGCACCGATCACTACATTTTCATTATCCTTATATTTATCAACAAGCGTTTTAATTGTTTCATGGGCTCTTGGTGTCGTGAAAGCAACTTCAATTGCCGTTACGCCCCCAGCGATACAAGCATCAGAAATTTTCACGCCATGCTCTGCATCATCTCCTCTGATGACTGCAACCACACCAACTTCTTTAATTTTTGCAATTACTTTTTCTTTTTCCATAATAACATCTCCATATTAAATTAATACTTTATTCTACCATTTTAAGCTGTTACTTTTCCAGCCGCAATATGCTCTGGTGATTTTTTATTAAAATGATTACACCAGTAAGCAGTGATAATTGGAACGACGATTGAAGTTACAATAACCGCTGTTGCGACAAGCGCCGTAGCAGCTTGCACGATTGGTTGAAATTCAGGTACCATTTGAGCAATGATGATTGGATTTGTAACAGCTGCACCTGCGGTAGAGGAAGCTGCGAGTCCGGCACCACCGTGACCACCACCGATATATTTATCAGCTAGGATAAGCGGGATACCAGTTACAACAATAACACCTAAACCAAGCATAAGACCAAGTAAACCAGTCTGACCAATAACACCTAAATTAATGGTATTACCTAACGCAAAACCGAAGAAAGGAATCATCGTCATCGAAGCATTGCCAAAAAATGTTCTGAATTCTTTATCTAAATTACCTAAGATGAAACCAATGACGAAAGGAAGCACTGCACCAATAAACAAACGAGGCTCAAACGAAGCAGCACCTGTACTACCTAAGATCATCATCGTTACCAATGGACCCGATTCAATCGAAGTTAATACGAAAGCACCAGCCTCTTCTTTGGTACCATATTGTTGCATGATTGAAGCATAAAGACCACCATTTGTCATATCCATCGAAGTTACAATAGCGAGTGTCGATAACCCAGCAAAGAACCCTTTTTCAATCATCCCTACTGGCATGAAACTTACACAAATCATACCAACAAGCCAAGCAACTAAAATCTTCGTTATTACAATCGTTCCTGATTTTCTAAGAACAGTCCCAGTTGCTTTGATATCAATACCAGCACCCATACAGAAGAACCACACCGAAAGAATGGGAACTGTCCCTGTAATTAAACCATTTGTGAAAGAACCAAAATACTTACCTGCATCTGGAGCAAATGTATGACAAAGTGCTCCTAAAAATAACGGAACTAACATTAAACCACCAGGAATACGTTCAATACCTTGTTTAATTTTCATGTTACTCTCTCCTTTAAATGCAAATTATTATAAATATTTAGATAATTGCTTTTCATAGATAAGGCATCTTGCCAATTGGAGATGCCTTATCTATATTTTTATAAAAATTAACGAGCCAACCAACCACCGTCTACCGCAATCGTATACCCTTGCACGTAGTTTGCAGCTTCCGAAGCTAAGAAAATAACCGGGCCGCCCAAATCACTTGGTTTACCCCAACGACCTGCTGGAATACGGCCTAAAATTTCAGCATTGCGCACTTCATCAGCCCGAAGTGCTTCTGTATTATCTGTTGCCATATAACCTGGTGCAATCGCATTAACATTCACGTTATATTTCGCCCATTCATTTGCTAATATTTTCGTTAGTCCCATTACTCCACTCTTACTGGAAGTATAGGATGGAACGCGAATCCCACCTTGGAAAGAAAGCATCGAAGCGATGTTGATAATCTTCCCGCCACTTTCTTGTTTCACAAACTGTTTTGCAACCGCTTGTGATAAGAAAAACATGCTTTTTAAATTTATATTCATAACGTCATCCCAGTCTTTTTCCGTAAACTCCAAGGATTCATTACGACGAATTATCCCAGAGTTATTGACCAAGATGTCAATATGACCAAACTTAGCTACCGCTTGTTCGATGATTTCAGCAATTGGCTCTAAACTACCCAAATTCGCTTTGATTCCTAAAAATTGACGACCAAGTGCTTTTACTTTCTGCTCTGTTTCTGTATAATCACTCGTTGCTACACTAACGATGTCGGCACCTGCTCCAGCCAATGCCAATGCCATGCCTTGACCTAAACCTTTGGTTCCACCAGTGACAATTGCTACTTTACCTTCTAAACTAAATAAACTCATCATCTGACCTCCCAATTAACGTAAATCGTCCATTTTTACAGCATCCATATCATCAAAGACTTGGTTTTCACCAGCCATCCCCCAGATAAAGGTGTAATTATGCGTAGCTACCCCAGAATGTATGGACCAACTTGGTGAAATTACCGCTTCTTCATTATGCATCACAATATGACGGGTTTGTGTTGGTTCGCCCATATAATGCATCACTACATTGTCTTTTGGTAAATCGAAATATAAATAAATTTCTGCACGACGTTCATGTGTATGACATGGCATGCTATTCCACATATTGCCTGGTTCTAAAGCTGTCATGCCCATTACCAATTGGCAACTTTCCACACCACCGGGTACGATATATTGGTAAAGTTTACGTTCATTAGAGTTTTCAAGAGAACCTAAATGTCTTGGCGTAATCGCTTTACGTTCAATTTTTTTCGTTGGATATGTTGCATGTGCAGGAGCACTATTGAAATAGAATTTTGCAGGCTGAGCTGCGCTATTACTACTAAATATAATTTTACGTGCCCCCATACCAATATACAACCCATCCGTTGTGTTAAGCTCATAAATAGTACCATCAACTTCAACTTTACCGTTACCACCAATATTAATAATACCGATTTCTCTGCGTTCTAAGAAAAACTCAACCCCCATACCATCTTCCACTTTTAATTCTTGTGGTTTAATCGGACATACGCTACCTGCAATCATACGATCAACATGGCTATACACCATTTTGATACTATCCTGTTCAAACAAACCTTGAATTAAAAAATTTTCTCTTAATTCCTCCGTAGTGTACCGTTTTACATCATTAGGATGAATTGCATGTCTAACTTCCATTTTAAAATGGCCTCCTCATAAATTATATATTTAAATTTAATAATAGATCCCAAAGTTTAATTTATTGCTGACTTAAAAATTTTTTCAAACCTGCTACTGTTGGTAGACCGTCATTATCACCAGGTGACATGATCGCCAGTGCGCCGATTGCAGCCCCACGTTTTACAGCATTCTTTAGATCTAAACCTTCCAGCAAGGCACTCACCACACCAACCGCAAAACCATCGCCAGCACCAACTGTATCTACGATATGATCTACTTTGAATGCTGGTACTGTAAAGCTACCTTCGTTCGTCTTTACAAAAGCACCTTTGGCACCAACTTTAATAACCACTGTTTTAACCCCAGATTTCAAGTAAAAATCAGCAATTTCGTCAAGATCATCACTACCAGTTAAAAGCTTCCCTTCACTTACCCCTGGTAAAACGATATCACATTTAAAGGCCAGATCATTGATAACATCAATCATTTCTTGTTTGTCCTTCCATAATGCTGGACGAAGGTTCGTATCAAAGGAAATTCTGACCTCATGTTTTCTTGCCGCAGTAATTAATTCATAAATGGTTGCTCTACAGGAAGAAGATAATGCTGGTGGAATACCAGTAATATGCAAATGTTTAATCGTAGACCAATCAATCTGAGCAATGTCGTTGACATTCATATTGGCAGAAGCGGTATTCTTTCTGAAGTTCACCACTTCAGGATCACCGACTTCTACTTTTGCTTTCAATTGCATTCCTGTCATATGCTCATTATCAAACGAAATATAACGATTATCAATTTTATTTTCAGCTAAGAAATTTTTGATATGTTTACCAAATGGATCATTCCCCAATTTACTTACATAGGCCACTTTATGTTCTAAGCGCGCCATACCAACAGCAAAGTTGATTTCAGCCCCAGCAACATACCGAGTGAAATGCTCCACATTTTCAAGTGGTTTTACTTCATCTGCTACCAACAGTCCCATAGGTTCACCAATCGTAAGTACTTCTATCATTAAATAACCCCCCTTAATTTATAAAACACAAACTGTCAATTTCACTCTTTAATGAAATTTCTGAATTATATAACTAAACTTTATGAAACAGTTTAGTTTACCGGTTTACATCACACAACCTTTTCAGGTTGACCCTCGAATCACTAGCTCACAGTCCAGCTCAATGAGCCTTGGCGCTGCATTTCTATTGCGATGTAAACGGAACATAAGTCTCTTTACACATTCCTTTCCTACCTTGTAGGAAGGTTGTGAAATAACGGTGATGCCATTTCCCACCAGTTCAGTCCAATCCCAATTATCAATACCACAAATACCAATATCATCGGGAAATTTCAAATTGAGTCTTCGCATTGCTTTTACGATATGCAAGGTCGTAACACCATTGGTTGAATAAATTGCTTTTTTCTCAGCACCATTTAGAGTTATAAATCGTTCTAATAAACGTTCCACAAATTCTTCACTCTTGCTTTCAAGGATATAAGATTGTGGGCTAATTTTTAAGACATCGCGGCAAGCTCTTTCATAAGCACCATAACGCCAAATTCTTGTACCAATATTCCCCAACGGTTCACTGAAAAATCCGACTTTCGTAAAACCACGTTCTTTTAAATGCTCCATTGCTTTTATCGTAGCATCCATATCAGCCGTTCGCACTGTATCAAACAAATTCAAATCAATTGGCCTATCCGCTAAAATAATCGGAATTCCTGTTTGCGCCATTTTTTCTAAGAATTTATTATTTTCACCAGTCGTATTAACAATCAAACCTTCAACTCGTTGATCAATCATCGATAATATATATTCGCGTTCCTTACGAGGGTCGTCATCAGTGCTCGTAATCATAACACCATAGCCATACCGATCACAACAATTACTGATGCCTTTCAGTAGTATCGAAGCAAATGGACTGCCAATGTCGGAAACCACTACACCGATAATTCTACTTCGCTTCGATTTTAAACTGCGGGCCAAATTATTTGGACGATAATTCAATTCTTCAATGACCTGAGAAATTTTATGTTTTGACTGTGCTGACATAAACTCAAACTTACCATTTAAATACCTAGAAATCGTAGTCTTTGATACTCCTGCTTTTTCAGCAACATCCACAATGGTAATATTTTTTTCACTCTTTTCCATAGTATCAAACTCCTACCAAAGCTAAACTAGAATTCGTTACACTAAACCGTTTTACATGAATTGATAAATTTCTCTTATCTTTTGATAATTCCATTCTATCTGATTTTTTTCCCATTGTCTAGCACTTTTTGACTATTCAGTTATATGAATAAATAATATTTTTTCAACGAAATCACTACTATTATTTATGACAACCTGTACCAATCTAATCGTTACTTTTTCGTTATAACAATATATTTTTAACTCGTCAATTTTATGTTATAATAATCTCATTAAAGCTAGCTTCGATTCCATCTTACTTCTATCCTACTTGAATCTGAATAGCAGAATTATTATGTTGGAGGTTCATTCATGGAAGCCATATTAAAGCAGATTCTCGGCGAAGTTTCTAAACTTTCTTCAAAAATCGATCATATCGACGCTAAGGTTGATAATCTTGATTCTAAAGTTCAAAGTCTTGAATCCAAAGTTGATAATCTTGATTCTAAAGTTGATAACTTAGCCGAAAGAGTAACCCTTGTCGAACAGTCCCAAGTGCGGATGGAACAGGTCATGACAACAAATTTTGCCGCACTCTACGATGCCCGTGAAATGCAAGCTGAATTTAACGAACGCATCGAAGCCAAAGTCGACATCCTCAATAACAAAATTGATACCATTTCCCTCCAAGTCAATCAACATGAACAGCGTTTCAATCGTTTAAAAAGCATTTAATCGTAAAAATCCGCAGAATACAAATCACAATTTGTATTCTGCGGATTTTTTATTTGTCTTATTTGATTTTTGCAAAATAATGATAGGTTCTTGTTAGTCCTTCTTTTAAAGAAATCATCGGTTGCCAAGTCAATCCTCGAACCGCCTTATCATTGGATAGCACGGAACGATAAATATCACCAGAGCGAGCTGGCCCATAGGTTGGTTTGATTTCTTTACCGGAAATCTCATTCAATAATTGAGCCATCGCATTGATTGTAACTTCCGTTTTCGTACTCACATTATACACCGTATTACAATGGGTCGTACGCACCGCCTGCAAAATTGCACTCGCAATATCACCAACGTAAATAAAATCCCT
Organism: Anaerosinus sp.; assembly: GCA_029240055.1. Taxonomy (GTDB): domain Bacteria; phylum Bacillota; class Negativicutes; order JARBTT01; family JARBTT01; genus JARBTT01. Next base: position 164 of record JARBTT010000030.1, on the reverse strand, counting down.
CGTTTGATTGCCATCGCCATTGATGGTGATGCTTTCATCATGGGCAACTTTTTTCGTAAAAATACTAATTACGCCACCCTCGCCACCGTCACCTTGACGTTCACCATACACATTAGCAAAACGAAGTGCTACATAGTCAAGTCCATAGAGTTCATGATACAGTT
>JARBTT010000204.1 GCA_029240055.1 Anaerosinus sp. | reverse complement strand
ATGATGAAAATAGGCTTGAAACGATGTACCAGGTAGCGCATCATGAATTTGTTGCCAGTGCAATGGCAGTGAAAATCGGTCATGAAATCAATCCTAATTTCAAAATCGGCTGTATGCTCAGCTATCAACCAATCTATCCATTGACTTGTCATCCAGAGGATATGATTAAATCCGTTCAAGAAATGCACAAGCGTAATTTCTTCGGTGATGTACATTGTCGTGGGCATTATCCAGTATATGCGCTCAAAGAATGGGAACGTAAAGGGTTTAATATTAAAATGGAAGATGGTGATTTGGAGATCCTTGCAGAGGGGAAAGTTGATTATGTTGCATTTAGTTACTACATGTCGTATGTAGTAACCACAGATAAAAGCAAAATGAAGTCCCAAGATAAAGATGAATTTGCGAAAGGGGTCGATAATCCTTATCTTACGCGCTCTGAGTGGGGATGGCAGATTGATCCGGTAGGATTACGTTATGCACTTGATGTATTGAATGAACGTTATGAATTGCCATTGATGATTGTAGAAAATGGTATTGGATTAAATGAGCAAAAAATTGCAGATGGTACACTCAACGATGATGACCGCATTGAATACTTTATTGCACATATTGAGCAAATGAAAAAAGCTGTGGAAGAAGATGGGGTAGAATTGATGGGATATTGTCCTTGGGGTTGTATTGATCTTGTTTCTGCAGGAACGGGCGAAATGAAAAAACGTTATGGCTTTATTTACGTAGATAAAGACAATGACGGAAATGGTACGTTAGAAAGAAGTCGCAAAAAGTCTTTCTATTGGTACAAAAAAGTCATTGCAACAAATGGTGAGAATTTAGCAAACGATTGATTATGGTTAAATTATTAAGCTTGTATTAGACGGCTAATTGATAGAATGAAGATAAAGAGGCTATTTTATGATAGTCTCTTTATTTTTTTACGAAAAGATAAATATTGTGAGAATAGGGAAATATTGATATAATCTAAGCGGAAACAACGTATGGGGCTCAGAGAGGGGTTGATGTATGAAGTTATTAAAGGCGATGAAAAAAAACGAAAAATTTTCTGATACAGAACAAAATATTATCACATATCTTCTAGCGCATCCTAAGGACGTTGCAGAGTTGTCTATTCGCGAATTGGCGGAAAAAACGTATACGAGTTCGGCGGCAATTTTTCGCCTATGCCAAAAACTTGACCTCAAAGGGTATATGGAGTTCAAAATAAAATTTATCAGCGAGTATAATCGTACGGAATCTTTTGCATCGGAAGAAAATACGATTACGGAAAAAGATGATATCTTAACTATTGTTCAGAAAATTGCATCCTTACAAATTGAGGCAATTGAAGAGTCGAAAAATGAGCTTGATCCAGTGCAATTGAAGCGAATTATAGAATGGGTGGAAATGGCGGAACAAATTGATTTTTATGCTTTTGACGATAATGTAAGTATAGCAAGAATGGCATGTTGCTGGTTTATGTATGCTGGAAAGTCAGCAATTGTAGATGGTGCAAGTAATACGCAACTAATGCGTGCATTGTCAGCACCTAAAACGCATGTTGCAATGATATTGAGTCGTACAGGTGAAAATAAACATTTGATTAAGACTGCGCAAATATTAAAAAAACGTGGGATTAAAACAATTTTATTTACACCAGAACGTGGATCAACATTGGTTTCTTTGTGTGATGAGTTTGTCTATGTTGCCAATACTAATGAATTTCTCGATATGGGTTCGTTGATTTTTAGTGCGGGCGTTCAGTATTTGCTTAATGTTATCTTTGGTATACTCCTTTCACGCAGTTATACGCAGGCAGTCAAACGTATGGATGCATTTGACTGTGCCAATGGCAAACTAAGCGATAAAGAGCGCTTGTGGTAAAAAAGATAATGTGTTTCAAATCTTGCACATATTTTATTTTGATTGTGATATGAAATTCCTAAAGGGGATAAAGAAAATGAGTGCCTTTTTGCTTGCTGTATTGTGATTTTAAAAGCCTTTCGGTATAATAATCGGTAGATGTCTTAGTTGAGGAAGGCAGTGTGGTAGGAAGATTGTGACAACGTTCTTAATGATTGTAATTCTTGATAAAACACCGATAAAAACACCAGAAATGATACAAGAGAAGGGGACGACAATGCGTGGAAGAAACGAAGTATTTGAGTCTTGATATTGGCAGGGCAGCACTGAAAATCGCTGTGACGGCTAGCCGTGATGAAGAAAATGATGTCAAAAGTAAGCTGGCAAAGCAAGACATCACAGCTACTGCGGTTGATTTTGGCGGTGAATTTATTCACTCTATCGTGAAGATCGTTGAACGCGCAGTGGTCGCAGCGCAGCGGCAAGGCTTAGTGCCGGATAACCATATTGGTGCTGGGGCAGTAGCTGGAGCGACCAGTGCGGCTTTAGAACAGGTGAAAAATAAGGCGATGGGCTTTAATGTCGGTGGTAAAATCGGGATTGCCCGCTATGGTGAACATTTATGCGTCGCGATTTACATGGGCGTTGGTGTACTGAATTTAAATGAAATGTGTGTCGGGTTGGCGCATCGTTCAATTTATAAAGCATAAGTAGATTAAAAGTACCCTATAGGCGACACTCTTTTTTAGTGTCTATCCTATAGGGTACTTTTTAAAGTAACGACGATAGCTAGTTGCTCTTTTTTTTCTCGAAAGTTGTCCAGTCGAAATTTCGAGTTTCCATTTTCCTTGGTGTGATTCCCATCTCTAATAATTCCTTGTCTAATTTCGCATAGGTAATCTCTTTAAACTCTTCGAATGAAATGTCGTCAGCTATTTCAGTAACATGACCAACTAGCGAAAGATTATATATATTAACTTCCTCTTGCCGTTTGACCAGCACATATTCTTTCTTATCCAGATCTATAAGCAATTTAACTGTAATATCATTGCTGTTTACTGCCACAGCAATAATCGTGTCATTTGTTGTTTTATAGATTCTATACATTTACAGAACCTCTATTTCCTAAAAAAACATATCTTGTCCCTTGTAAATAGAACGAATCTCTCCCATTGGTTGTGGCGAGGAGGCTTCCTCGCCACATACTGCTGCGATACTTTGACCATAACTGTTTACTACCTTGTACTGTTACCAATTTATATTCCCCCTCATCATTCTGTATGAGGTTTCTTCTATCCGCTGATGCAGAAGAAGAAACCAACATACAGTTTGTTTCAGGGGAAATTAAAAAAGCGCATGCGAGGTTATTCTAACCTACACATGCGCTATGCTTCATCTTGATTGCATGCAGACGCTAAGCCTCTGCTAAAACTTCAATCGTATTATGCCGAATGAGCCATCGCCCTTGTTTTCAAAGGAAAAGCACGGTATAATAAATTGTCGTCGTAGACAGCTAGCTGTTACGTGTAGGTGCTGATCCACCTGCTCGTGCCTGGGAGTGTTGACGCACTCTCAGGACACGGCGACTTTCTTAATTTCCACCTATTATTAGTATATTACATTTCTTGGAGATTGCAAGCAAAAGTGAGGTTAAACATGATTTTTATCGCAAAAATCATGTTTTTTTTTTGTATAAAGAAAATCTCTCCAGATTTTAATTTAGCTATTAAGTCAATATTTAAAGAAGCCATGGACTAACGACGAGGGGACGGAGAATTTGTCATTCAAAAAATACCCTACAGAAGGCACTTTTTTTAGTGTCCTTTCTATAGAGTACATTTTAACGAGTTTGTAAGCAGATTTTTTTTATGAGCTGCGACAATTAAAAAAACATTATGTTTTATCCTATTTTAGGTGAGTCTTTATACTCTCCTACTACTCTATGTAAATTATAAATATATACTGATATTTTTTCTATATCTAAATGACTATATCCCATAACCAGTGAGTTTTTAGGATAATTAGATTGATTGCAATATTTCCAAACCGGATGTACTATTATGTTTTTTGTAGCAAGATATGTCATAAGTTCATTTGAAAAATTTATGTGAGAAAACTTTACAATAAGGTGCAATCCCGTACTTTCCCCTGAAATAGAAATTGTTTTTCCAAAGGTTTCTTTTAAAGATAAAATCAATTGATCCCGTCTTTTTCGATAGCATTTTTTCATTTTCATAATATGTTGATCTAAAAATGTATTATCAATAAATTTTGCTAGTGCTAATTGATCAATGGTGTTATTAAAATAATCCGTATATGTTTTTTGCTTTGAAAATTCATCTAATAGTTGCCAAGGTAAAATAACGTATCCTATACGAATAGCAGGAAATAATATTTTGCTAAAAGTGCCAACATAAATAACTATATCAGGAGCTAAACTATATAGCGGTGTTAATGGCGAACTATCATATCGAAACTCACTATCATAGTCATCTTCAATAATATATGAATTTTGTTTGTGTGCATATTTTATAAGTTCAATGCGTCTCTTGGCT
>JARBTT010000029.1 GCA_029240055.1 Anaerosinus sp. | reverse complement strand
GGTAGCTTTGTAAAAATGAGCACAGAAAAATCCGGTGCAGATCACTATGTTGAAATCGGTTTTGCAGCGACTGCAGGCAGTCTAGCAGCAGGTGAGACTGTAGAACTACAGCTCCGGTTTGCAAAAAACGACTGGTCAAATTATACCCAGTCGAATGATTACTCATTCAATTCTAGTGCATCCACTTATACCGATGCCAATAAGATAACTCTTTATATTTCAAGTCAGTTAAGTTCTGGCACAGAACCATAAAGTATCATTGACTAGGCATGAATTGAATAGTTTTCTAAAAGCTTTTAAAAATAATCATTACATAGAGTATTGGAAGTTTTAAAAAAATGAAAGTGAAGGCATAAAATAGGGGTGCTATTTTATGCCTTCACTATTGTATTTAAGACTTGAGGGGACTGTTTAATTAAATTTTAGTTAAAATTGTGGTAAATTATAACTGAGGTGATGACTGTGACAAGGCAGGATTTCAGAAAAATCATCAATTGTTCGGCTTACTTTTTCTTTGACGGAAATAACTAATAAGGGAATAATACAGAGGTGTCATTAAGAATAAAATCCAGGCTGGATGCCAAGCATGATAAAGAAAGCTCAGACTGAGGTATATAGCGGTAACCAGAACGGGATAGGGCAGTAACTTCCAGTTTCTATATTGTAATAATTGTTGTTTTTTTATAGAATGGAGAAAACTCCATAATACTAAAAAGATAGTGAAATGAGGAATATATATGCGTATTGTGGTTGCACCAGATTCTTTTAAAGGCAGTGTCTCGGCGGTAGAAACGGCGGATGCTATAGAAAAAGGAATTAAAACTGTATTTCCAGAGGCAGAGGTGATCAAGGTCCCAATAGGTGACGGTGGAGAAGGTACGGTAGAAGCGCTTGTTACAGCGACAAATGGCAAGCTAATCTACCAAAATGTAGTTGGGCCCCTCGGTAATACAGTAAAATCATTTTGGGGAATCTTGGGCGATGGTGAAACTGCAGTCATTGAGATGGCAGCTGCTTCAGGCTTGCCACTTGTGCCAGAAGATAGGAAAGATCCACGGCTTACCACAACGTATGGAACGGGCGAATTAATCAAAGCGGTTCTTGATAGGGGAATGAAAAAGATCATTGTTGGTATTGGTGGCAGCGCTACGAATGATGGTGGCTGTGGTATGATACAAGCTTTAGGGGGAAAATTTTTGGCGGCTGACGGGAAAGAACTTCCCTACGGCGGTGCAGCATTGTCGAAACTAGCTTTGATTGATCTCAATGCTCTTGATGTAAGGCTGCGTGATACAACGATTGTTGTTGCCTGTGATGTCGGCAATCCTTTGTGCGGACCGAAAGGCGCATCGGCGGTCTATGGACCGCAAAAGGGAGCAACGCCAGAAATTGTTACTGAATTAGACCAAGCGCTTTTGTATTTTGCACAGAAAGCGGAAATAGTTACTGGAAGATCAGTAGCAAACCAGGCGGGTGCGGGTGCGGGCGGAGGTATTGGCGCAGGCTTTTTATTCTTTACCAATGCGAAGCTACGACCAGGTGTGGAAATCATTCTAGAGTCTACTAATTTTGCAGCTTTGGTAAGTTCCGCACAGTTAGTCATCACTGGTGAGGGACGAACTGATTTTCAAACTGCTTTCGGGAAAGCTCCGGTAGGGATAGCGAAAATTGCTCAGAAGTATCAGGTCCCAACAATCTGCTTGGCAGGTTGTTTAGGAAAAGGTCATGAAGATGTGTTAAAAGAAGGAATTGACGGGCTAATGAGCACAGTTCCTGGCCCCATGACGTTAGAAGAATGTGTTAAGAGCGGAGCAAAATTGATAGAGCTGGGGGCGGCGCGACTTTGCCGAATTATTCAGATTGGTATGAAAATAGGAGAAAAAAGCCACTAAAGATCTTAAAAAGGCCTCAACTCTCGCAAAAAAAAATGTGAGGTTGAGGCCTTTTGTATAGACACGTAAAATTAAAGATTTTTTTTGATTTTACTGATTAATTCTTGGTATGCTTCATCACTTAGGAGGACTTTTTCTTGCGGCATCATTTCAAAAGTACCGCCCCAAGTTGGGCCATTTATATATTTAGGAACAATATGATAATGTAAATGCGTCATTTTATCAGCGAATGCCCCGTAATTAATTTTATTTGGTGAAAATGTTTTATCTAAAGCTCTAGCAGCTCTAGCTACATCTTTCATAAATAGATTTCTTTCTTCATCGGATAAGTGGAAGATTTCACTTTTGTGTTCTTTATAAGCTACTACACATCTTCCTTTATAGGTCTGTTCTTTAAATAAATATAGAGTAGAGGCTTCCAATTCACAAATCTCAATCATAATATCTGTAAGGTTCTCATTTTTTGTACAGTAAAAACAATCGTCTTGGTAATTCATTGTCATTCGCTCCATTCATATTATATAATTTTAAAAGTCTTTTTCTGATAGGTAAAAAAATTACCATCATCTTCCTAGGTTTCAACAGCGCATAATGCGTCTCCTCTTTTTTGAAGAACTTTATTAAAATGTTTAATAAAGTTCCCGGGGATCTATTTTATTTTGCAATCAATCTCTGTCACCTTTTTGTGAATGTGATATGATATTTTTATATAAAATTTTACAAAGAAAGAGGTTTTCTGCTTTCTATATAGAAAGCTTATATGTTTGGCGTTTAAAAACAAGGAGGGATTACTTCTGATAGATAAATTCAACTGTGACTGTGCTTCCCTTGAGGAATTTCGCTTAGCCAGAGAGGCTATTCGAGAAAACCTTAATAAAATTTGTCCTGAATATTCCATGCAATTATTTGTCGCTATTAATGAAGCAGTGAATAACGCCTTTTTCCATGGAATAAATGATCATAAAGGTACACAAGTAACGATTGATATCATTCGAAACAAACAAGATTTGTGCATTGAAATAAAGCATAATGGGGAAGGCTTTACCCCAGAATACATCGACTGTACTGCTACGAGCGAGGTATATAATGACAGCGGGCGTGGCATTGACATCATTAGACATTATGTAGATTCTCTGGAATTTAGCGCTTGTGGCCGTGAGGTTACGATGCATAAAAATTTAAAAAATTCATCCATGTGAGGCGGTAGTTTATGAAAGTAAATATTACAGTTAGAGATAATAAAGTTGTAATCAAATTAGAAGGCAGTCTGTATGTCGAGGACGCTCTGTTACTCAGAACAAAAGCCTTGTCATATTTTCAAGCAGGACACAATAATTTTTTAATCGATTTATCGCAGGTGGACTATATTGACAGTTCAGGACTAGGCGCTCTGGTAGCTCTGCAAAAACGTGCCTTAGAGCATCACGGAGCACTTCAGTTACATGGCTTAACTGGTGTTGTACAAGAGTTATTTGAGCTTACCCGTTTGAATAAAATATTTGAAATCGTATGATGCAGTTGGTGGCTTTTGTTGCAGAAGCACGGTACTATTGAAAGGCTCGTTGCCTTTTTTTATTTCACTTAACAATACGAAAAAACCCATTGGGAGATCTTAATAATGAACGACTTGCCAGTAGAGAAACTCGTCACAAATATTACGCAATTTTTTCCTGATTACAGCTATTGGATTTTTGACATGCTAAATGACCCTTTGTTATTACTTGATGAGTCTGGCATGATTTTATTCATGAATGAGAAAGCACGCAAATTTTACGGGCATTCTCTAGAAGAGGCCCAGCAATTACATATTGCTGAGTTAGATTTAAATATAACCGTTGCAGCCAAGTATCTGCATACAATTCGTCAGTCAGGTGATGAAGGCTATATTTTTCTATCGACGCACAAAAAAAAGAATAATGAGCTTGTACCGATACAAATTCATGCCCGCGATATCAGAATACATAGCAAAAGCATCTTTGCTTTGGTTATAAAAGATATTTCGCTAGAACGGCAGCTCAAACAAGAATTTGAGTTTGCCAGTCGCATTCAAAAAAATATGTTGCCAGCAAAGTATAAAAGTCCACTCGTTGAGATTCGCTCTATTTATCGACCGTATAATTACGTAAGCGGAGATTTTTTTGATTTTCAATGGGAAAATAGCCAGATTCTAAATGGTTATCTTCTTGATATTATGGGACACGGACTAGCTACATCACTTATTATGTCGGCTCTCAGGGTGTTACTGTCACAAGCTTTTACGAAACAGTTACCGTTAAATGAGAAATTAGCTTGGTTTAATCAACAAGCGATTCCTTTTTTGGCGGAAGATTCCTTTGCTGCACTTATTTGTTTTTCGCTTGATTTTGACAAGCAAGAACTAACCTATAGTATGGCCGGTATCAATCATTTTCTCGCAATTACGCAAGGTCAGACCCGCGTGATCAAAAAGCCTGGCATCTTTGCTGGGTTAGACAAAAAAGCCGATTTTGAGTGTCACACAATGCCTTTTGGCTCTGGTGATGTCTTTTATTTTATGACGGATGGGCTATTTGAGCTACTTCCTACGCCAACGGAATTTTGCCCGAGCGGTTATGCTGAAAGTTATCGCTGGCTTTTCAGAGCAGCGCGTAGTCCTAATCGTCGTGATGATGTTTCGGCATTATGTTTACATATTAAATAAGTCCTTTAAAGATTGGAATGATGATACATGAAACTTACTTTACGAATGAAACTTTTAACCGGATTTTTTTCACTACTCGTGCTTACACTAGTTGGGCAAATGTACATGTTAGCCAACGCTAAACAAGGCTCGCAGTCTGCGCTAAGTCAAATGATTGGTGAAAACATTGTTTTACTTGTCATTGAAATAGCAGTAGCTATCTTTATTGTTTTTCTTCTAGAACGTTCCATTCTCACGTCGATCAATGCGTTGCGTCAAACAATGAAGATGGCTGGAGAAGGTGATCTTACCGTGCACAGCCAGATGCAGACGCATGACGAATTCGGTGCGCTGGCAGATTCTTTTAATAGTATGATTGATAGTCAGGATCACGTTGTTCGCCAAGTATCCGATGCCAGTGACCAACTATCTGCTGCCTCAGAGGAAATGTCAGCCTCGTCCCAAGAAGTAACGGCTTCTTTTGAAGAAATAGCTGCTAGTATGCAATCGTTGACTGGTGAAACAGAAAAAGGCAATCAGGCAGTTCTAGAAGCATCGCAAGCTTTGGTGCAATTGTCGTCGCTTATCCAAATGGCGAAGCTTAAAGCTACTACGACATCGAAAGATTCAGTGGCTACCAAAGGTGCTGCAGAGCAAGGCCTTAGCAATGTCCAAGAAACCATCCAAACCATGACGAAGATTAAAAGTCAAACCCAAGTGACTTCAGATATGATTGCCGATTTAAACAATTACTCACAGCAAATCAGTCAGATTATTGACACCATTACCTCTATTTCTAAGCAAACAAACTTGCTTGCCTTAAATGCCGCTATCGAAGCCGCCCGCGCCGGAGAACATGGCAAAGGTTTTTCCGTAGTAGCTGAAGAGGTGCGGAAGCTAGCCGAACAATCCAATCAAGGAACCCAAGAAATCACACACTTAATTGAAAATGTATCACAAAAAACAGCGCAAGTAGTTACTGCTATGGCTGAAAATAGCACGCAGGTAGAAGAGGGGGTAAACGCAGTAACGAAAACTGGTAGTGCGTTAGATGTCATTTTGCAGGCGGTGAAACATACCGCGAATGAAATTAATGAAATCACCAATATTGCTGCTGAAGAAGTAGCCAATTCTGATCAGATTGTGAAACTCATTGATAAACTTGCCAGCATCATCGAAGCTGTAGAACATCATACAGAACAAATTTCGGCTGCTACGCAGCAACAAGCAGCAGCTATGCAAAACGTTTCAAGCTGCGCTGAAGAGACAGCGGCTATGTCTAGCACACTAAAAAATAGCGTTAGCCATTTCAAACTATAATTTAAGACAAAACGGGGGATACAAACCTTATCACTTATCTCTATAAATAATTTTTAGAATTAAATAGAACCACTATTATTAGAGCCACAAAGATTGTGTGTACTGTATTCTTGCTGACAGTAGACGCAATCTTTGTGGCTTGATTATTGAGTGTATGTAACTTAAATAATTGACATGTTCTGATAATAAATATCAAGTAATATTGCGAGTTGACAATTGCTTACAGTAAATGTACTATTTAGCTATATCCGGTTATTTTATACTATAAATTAAGAAGAAAGTAACGGTAGTCATGAAGAACAAAATTTATTGTGAAGTAACGAGGAGTGATAAAAGTGCATGATATGAAGGATAAGCATGAGAAAGTAATGGAGAATTTAGTTCCCGTTGTATTTAGATATATAGCAGAGCAAGTGATTGAGGCTATTCTCGTATTTGATGTTCGCGGTAAAGTGATGTATGCGAATCATGCGGCTTCTAATGTTTATGGTCATTCCACAGATGAATTTCAAAGCCTCAGTATTCACGATCTATATTCTCCTAAAGACAGGCATCGTATTGATGAACACATGAAAGCAGCGGAGCAAAAGATTGCTCTACATAAAGTTGCTCATGTAGGGCGAGATGGAAAAAGCTTTCAGGTGGAAATAAGTTTTTGTAGTGCCAGTTTTGGGGAAAATGAAGTGCTGATCAGCATTGCCCAAGCGCTTCATGGGGAAAAGAAAGAGACGCTAATAACAGGGAATGAAAATCAAAACCAGTTACTACATGAAGAACTTTTGGCCGCCTATGAGGAACTTACCGCCTCGGAAGAAGAACTAAGGCAGCAATTTGACGAATTATTGGTGAAAGAAGAAAAAATTTATCGTCAAAATACGTTACTAAATCTACTACATGATACAGCTAAAGGTCTCATGGCAGACCTTGATCATGAAGATGTATTTAAAAAAATTATTTATGGAATTAGAGAGCTTTTCGATACGCCTAATAGTTTCGTATATTATGTAAATGAAGAGACAAGGATATATACGTTAAAAATAGGAACGGGTGTTTTTAGTAAGCTTCCGAGCGAGGGAGAAATTACCAAAGGCATTATCGGACAGGCGTATAGAACAGGGAAGGCGGCTGTTGTTGATAACTATAGTAGCTGGTCACGTCGCTTAACCAATCCGATATTTGACGAATTACATTACTTTGTCCTAGTTCCGTTAAAAAACAGAGAGAAAATGATTGGTGCAATCGGACTTGCCTTTTCCGAGTCGGACAGAATTCTTGATGAAGAAGAATTTTTTTTGTTAGAGCGATTCGTTGATCTTGCAGCACTTGCTTTGAGTAATGCTTTATTGGTAGCTTCTTTACATAACGAAATTAAGGAACGTAAGCAAAAAGAAAAGGAACTCGGTCAGTCAGAAGAAAAGTTTTCCAAGTCATTTCAAATGAGCCCGAGCGCTATTGCGATTGCTCGAATGGACGGTACGTATGTGGATGTGAATGAAAACTTCTGTAAAAGTACGGGCTATCCTAAAGAAGAGTTGATTGGAAAAACAAGAGCGCAGATAGGTCTTTGGCTGAATGAGGAAGACAAGGGCTTCCTGACTAGCAAGCTCAAAGAGCAAGGGGAAGTTAATAATCTGGAAGCTTGGTTTCTTCGTAAGGATGGTGGAAAAGTTTGCGGCTTAATGTCGGCGCGAGTCGTTACGATTAACGGTGAACAGTGTGTCCTATCCATCACTCATGATATAACAGAGCAAAAAAAGATCAAAGAGGAACTCAAATTATCGGAAGAAAAGTTTTCCCAAGCTTTTTATCTGAGTCCAGATATAATAACGATCAGCCGAATGGATGGGACCTATGTGGATGTGAATGAAGGCTTTGTCCGTATCAGTGGTTTTTCTAAAGAAGAAGCTATTGGGGAAAAAGCCATGAATTTAGGGCTTTGGCAGGAGCAATGGACGCGGGATCACATGGTAGAGATGCAAAAAAACCATGGTGAGATTCGCAATATGGAGATTCCGTTTCGATGCAAAGACGGACATATTATATATGGACAATTGTCGGGATGTATGATTACTCTTGATGGAGAGCCGTGTTATATGGTAGTTGTCCGCGATATTACCGCACGAGTACAGGCGGAAAAGGAACGACGTCAACAGGCCGAAACCATCAAGCATATGGCTTACTTTGACTTACTGACGGGTCTTGCAAACCGGCATCATTTAAATGAATGGCTAAATAACGAAATGGAACGGGCACGTGCTGGAAAAGCGTCGGGCGTTATTCTATTTATTGATTTAGATGATCTAAAGATGATTAACGATACGTATGGTCACTCTTATGGTGACAAGATTATTAGTGCGGCCGGAGCCAGAGTTGTCGATGGAGCAGGTGAAGAAGCCTTTGTGGCACGAATTGGCGGGGATGAGTTTGTCGTAATTTTATCTGGACAGTATGACCGCGGGCAAATTGAAAAAATTGCCCATAAAATAAGTAAGGCACTAGGAAAGAAGCAGGAAATCCTCGGAAGACGCTTCCATATGACAGCAAGTATCGGTATTGCTTCTTATCCTACCGATGGCGATACAACGGAAGAAATAATTAAAAATGCCGATAATGCGATGTATGCAGCCAAAAGAGACAACAAGAATTGCTGGCGCTTCTATACCGAGGCAATGCAGACAGAGGCATATAAAAAAATACAGCTGACTGGTAGTTTACGATATGCGCTGGAGCGGGGGGAGCTTTCAATTGTATATCAACCGCAGATACATACCAACGAAAAAACTGTGATTGGATTTGAGGCGCTTTTGCGTTGGAACAGCGCTGAATATGGGGCTGTGTCACCCATGCATTTTATTCCACTCGCTGAGCAATCCGGTCTTATTCACAGCATTGGGCAATGGGTTCTGCGTGAGGCTTGCCAATTTGCCCGGCGTTTGGATGACAGGGGATGGAACGGAGTACGTGTCGCGGTGAATATATCGTCAAAACAAATAGCCGCTGATGATTTTATCGCTATTATCCGCAGTGCTATTAAAGAGGCTGGCATCCAGCCGTGCCAGCTTGAACTTGAGATCACCGAAAGTGTGCTGATGACGTCGCTTGAGGATGCTACGAGCAAGCTTGCCGAGCTTAAAGATTTTGGGGTTCATTTGTCACTGGACGATTTTGGCACAGGCTTTTCATCCTTGACCTATTTGCGCAGATTGCCGGTCGAGTCGCTTAAAATTGACAAATCTTTTATCGATATGATAACAACTGATGCTCAAGGAGCGAAAATTATCGGCTCCATTATAAATATGGCGCACACGATTCATATGAACGTTGTCGCTGAAGGGGTGGAAAACGAGTTGCAACTGAAATACTTGGCTGATAATGGCTGCGATCTTATCCAAGGCTATCTATACAGTCGCCCAATACCGGAAGATGAGGCGATGAAGTTCCTAGCTGGTAAGGCTTGCTGAGTGATTGAAAAATAAACCGCTTTTAGGTAAAGAAACTTACCTTGAGCGGTTTTTATTTATAATGAGTAGGGCGGCTTTACAATTAGAATAGTATTGCTGGAAATCAAGATCAAAAAGCTTATCGATGGATTGTTAAGAAAATGTTAACATAATCTTAACGTACTCTTTACTTAATGGAGCTAAAATTAGAATAAATAGGTTAAGTCAATTTGGCTAAACACTAAGTAGGGGGAAATACTGATGAAAAATAAAGGTTTGCTTGATTTGTTTGCTGAAAAGGATAAGGACGTTAGCCGTAGGCTTTTTCTTAAAAGTTGTGGAGCTTCTATCGTACTCGCAGGAATGCCGTTTAATTTAACTGAAATTTTTGCTGCCAGTAGTATAGCGGCAAGTCATGTTACATTGACTTGGGGGCTTGATCCTAAAACCACCCAAACAATTGCATGGTCTACAGAAACCAGTATAACCAAAGGCACCATTCAAGCCGTAAAAACAAAAAAATATCGCAAGAGTGCTTGGGAGCACGCACAGGCTTTAGATACAGAATTAGAACTATTTAATACCAATAAAGGTGATTTTAATATTCATTTTGCAACCCTCGAAGGTTTAACATCAGGGACGCAGTATACATATCGGGTGGGTAGCGAAAATAGCTGGAGCGATCCTGAGACTTTTACAACAGAGCATGATGGCGATAAGGCCTTTAAGTTCTTAGTGTTTGGTGATTCACAAAGTGGTTTGCCGAAGAATCCAGAATATGGTCCATGGCGCACAACCATTCATAACGCATATGCTGCCAATCAGGATGCCGCTTTCTTTATGAATGTTGGTGACTTAGTTGAAATTGGACAAGATCAGGCGCATTGGAAAAACTGGTACGAAGCAGCACAAGATGTAATAGAAAAAATCCCCAATATGGCTGTGCCGGGAAATCATGAAACGTATGATGTGCCTGAAGAAAATCATTCGGTGTTACCGCTTTACTTTAAAAAACAGCTACATCTACCGAAAAATGGTCCAGATGCCTTAAAGGGGCAAGTCTATTCCTTTGATTATGGAAATACGCATTTCGCTGTACTTGATAGCCAAGAGCAGGAAGAGGGTCAGTATGTTTCTAATATGTTAGCGCTTGAGGCAGAATGGTTGGACAAAGATTTGTCAGCAACGAATAAAAAATGGAAAATTGTCCTGTTCCATAAGACCCCATACTATAATAAAGCCTTTCGTTCTAAAGAAAAACTAAAAGCGATATTAACACCAATTATGGATAAGCATCATGTTGATTTAGTCATCAATGGTCATGACCATGGCTATTCAAGAACATATCCTATTTATCAAGATTCCTTTGTTAGCACGCCAGGCCAAGGAACCATTTATCTTGTTGCGGGTAGAAGTGGAAATAAATATTATACTGACTTATCAGCCAAAGTTTGGGATGCCTTTTTCCATGACCCTCAGGCCGAACCTAATTATATAACCATTGAGGTAGCGGGAGATGTGTTGACGATTCGGGCTTATACGCAAAGCGGAAATTTAATTGATACCTATAGTATTGATAAATTAAATAAAACTGACGTGCCTCTTACGATTCTGCCAGAAAAGTCTAATGATACTCGTCTGGTTATTTGGGGTAATATGCTACAGAATCCTCTGGTTAATTTACCACCACAAAAAATATCTGATGTTTGGTATTTGCCGCTGCGCAGTTTTGTTGAATTTATTGGCGGTGAAGTTACGGCCGATCGTAATGGGCGGGTTATTACAAAATATAAATCGACTGAAATTAGCTTTACCTTAGGTGAAAAACAGGCAATGCATAATAATGCTCCAATTTCTTTAGCGTATCCGCTAACCCTTACCAAAGGCACTGCTATGATTGCTGCTGATGACGTGAAGACTTTATGGGATTTTCATTATCGCTTTGATCAAAATACCAATATGTTGATGCTGGCGAAATAAAAGCTGAGCATTAAAGGTGAAAATATTACGGAGATAGATGATGAATCGTAAATTCTGCACTGTTTCTACGCATCACTAGTTTGGACAACACAAAATGCCTCAATCCTTATCAAATAAAGATTGAGGCATTTAAAGATTTTTATTGACAGTCATTCGATATTTTGTGATAATAGGTACATACCGACTGGTAGGTATGGTTTCGAGAGGGATGAATTTTGATATGACTATAGATAATATAAGGATCGCGGCTTTGAGGTTATTCTTATTACGTGGATACAGGAACGTATCTCTCGTTGATGTGGCAAAAGAAATAGGCATTACTAAGGGCGGAATATATCACTACTTTTCAAGTAAGGAGGAGTTATTTCATTCCGTCATTTGCTATTTATTTGATTATTTTGGCGCAAAATACGCCAAAGTATTTGATCAGGAGAAAAGTTTTCGACGCGTTTTAGAGGTTATGATAGGCGGCGAACAAGATGGTTATATTGAACGTTTACTTAATATGAAACAGGGGGATTATCAAGCTAATAATGCAGGCTTAGCGTTAGAGATCATGCATAATTTTCCAGAGATCCAAGAGCGGATTGATCGCAGTCAATTAGAACTACGAAATATAATGGAGAAAAAGATACAGATCGCCCAAGAAACAGGAGAAATTAGGCGAGATTTAGAGGCTCAGATTCTGGCGACTATTGTACTTTCTGTTTCTAACGGACTGAAGGTTTTAGGGCACAATCTGAATACCAAAGCGATGCAGCAGCAGGTAATAAACAGTCTCTGGCAACTTATTGGGGCCAATATCCCAAAGGAATAACTCTATTCCTTTGAATGTCACATACCGACTGGTAGGTATGTAGAAATATAAGATAGTATAAATTTGTTGAGGAGGTTTTTGCAATGAAAGGTTTTAAAGTGAAATATTGGGCCATCCCAGTTGTAGTATTTATTGGATTATTTTTAGTATTTCGCAGCGGTGCATTTTCCAGTGGAAAAAACCAGTTGCAAACCACTAATTCTCAAATAAACGTAAAAGTAGCAGAAGCACAGCTTTTAAATACGGTACCGAATTTAATGTTGAATGGCTCGATTGAAGGGAAAACATCGGCGATTATTAGTGCAAAGCTGGCGGGGCGTATTGAACAAGTCCTGGTGCAAGAAGGACAGCACGTCAATGCCGGTGATTCTTTAGCTAAATTAGAAAGCGCAGAGCTTGTAAATTCTGTGCGTACTGCGCGAGATGCCGTGACTAAAGCACAGGTCAATTATGATTTAGCATTGAGTGACTATCAGCGTTATCAGACACTATATATCCAAGGAGCTACATCCCAGCAAACCTTAGATACTGCTGAAGCAAAAAAAAGAACTGCCCAAGCAGAGTTGTCAAGTGCAGTTACGAGTCAAAGTAACGCGGAGCAACAGTATGGTTATGGCGTGCTTGTAGCACCAGTGGACGGTGTGGTTGCTAACGTAACAGCAACTGTTGGCCAAGTTGTTTCTCCTGGTGCGGCCCTCATGGCTGTTCAGGACATTAGCCAAGTATATGTAGTTGTTAATATAGAACAAAAGGATTTGTCTCTAGTCAAAATTGGTCAGAAAGCGGAAGTGACAGTTGATACCTATGCCAACAAAGTATTTGCTGGGATTGTTGAGCTGATTAATCCAGAAGCGGGTACAGCTAACCGGATGTTCCGTACTAAGGTAAAAATCGCTAATACAGATGGTGCTTTAAAAGCAGGTATGTTTAGTAAAGTACAGTTAGCTACAGGTGATGCTGTACAGCGTTTGACAATTCCTCAAGAGGCAGTTATTCAGAAACAAGGCATTTACTATGTCTTTACTGTTGAAGATGATAAAGCGGTGCGTCATCAGGTCGAGATTGGTACAGCTACAGGTGAGGTCATTGAGATTAAATCGGGGTTGCAACCAGGTGAAAAGGTAGTTGTCAGCAATGTCAGCCAACTTAAAGATGGTGACTCATTGAAAGTAGTGGAATAGGGGAGATAACCATGATATTGACAGAGATTAGCTTAAAGCGTCCAGTATTTGCCACAGTGACAATTCTGGCCTTGGTCGTTTTAGGATTATTTAGTTATGTGTCTCTAAACGTAGATGAATATCCGAATGTTGAAATCCCAGTTGTGGCCGTTACCGTTAAGTATCCTGGCGCATCGCCAGAGCAGGTTGAATCGAAAATTACCCAGAAAGTTGAAGAAACAATCAGTGTTGTTCCGGGGATTGATCATGTAACGTCCACTGTAAAAGAAGGGGTATCCACGACGGTTATTCAGTTTACCATAGAAACGTCAGCAGCAACTGCTGCACAAGATGTTCGCGACAAAGTTGGTAGAATGCAAGGCATATTACCTGATGATGCAGAGCTTCCTATTGTTACTCGATTTGATCCCTCCGATACAGCCGTGGCTTCTATTGCATTGATTGGTAATAGAAGCCCACGAGAGCTAACGATTATTGCTGATGATACTGTTGTAAAAAGGCTTGAAGCAATCAATGGAGTAGCGGCGGTCAATGTCCAAGGTGGGGTAGATCGTGAAATCAAAATCAATATGGATAGTGATAAAATAGCTGCTTATGATCTGACAGTTACTGAAGTGCTAAACAGTATACGAAATGAAAATATGGACACTCCAGGTGGCAAGGTGACTGACGGAAAACGTGAAACTAGTTTACGATCAATTGGTAATGTTTCCTCGCCGAATCAGTTCCTTAATCTTCCCATTGCCCAGCGAAATGGAGCTCAGCTGTATGTAAAAAATATTGCTGAAGTAGAGGACACAACCAAAGATGCAACTACTGTAACAAAACTGAATGATAAAACGGCTATTGGTCTAGACATTATGAAACAGTCGGGTAGCAATACAGTACAGGTTGTTGAAAATGCAAAAAAGGAACTAGAAAATATCAAAGAAGAGTTACCTCCTGGTGTGGAGCTCATCATGGTTCGGGACAATTCAAAAAATATTAATGATTCAATTCACGACGTATTATTTAATTTGGTTCTAGGTGGTTTCTTGGCAGTTGCCATCGTGTTTTTATTTTTGGGTAATTGGCGTAGTACAATGATTGCCGCCATTGCCATTCCAACTTCGATTATTACCTCATTTCTAGCGATGAAAATTTTAAATTATACGTTAAATACCATGTCATTACTAGCTTTATCCTTGGCAGTAGGGCTATTGATTGATGATGCGATTGTTGTCATCGAGAATATAGTGCGTCACCTTGAGATGGGTAAAGATAAAGATAAGGCTGCTTCTGAAGGGACAGAGGAGATTGGCTTAGCTGTTACCGCAACAACCCTCACGTTGGTGGCTGTATTTTTGCCAGTGGGAATGATGACAGGGATTGTAGGACAATTTTTCAAACAATTCGGTGTTACGGTGGCAGTCAGTGTTTTAGTATCCTTATTTGTTGCCTTTACATTGACGCCTATGCTATCGGCAAAGTATTTAACTGGTAGCCATACGCAATCAGGCAGTAAGTTAGCAAAAATATGGAGAAGATGGAACGAAAAATTTGAATATTGGACAGGCCGTTATGGAGGGTTCCTTAGGTACGCCTTAGAACATCGGAAGAAAGTAATGGTCATGTCGGTTGGATTATTTGTAGGCAGCTTACTACTGTTACCCTTCCTCGGCTCGACCTTTGTCCCAGATTCTGATGCTGGGGAAATTACAGTATCGGCCATCGTCGATGCCGGTAAAAGTCCACAAGCGGTTGGTGAAATCGCGGATAATATGTCCCAGATTATCCGCACGATCCCAGAAGTTACGTTGACCTATAGTTCTGCGGATATAAACAATATTACGATCTTGACCAAATTAACGCCAAAGAGCGAGCGTAAGATCAGTGATAATCAAATTATTACAAACCTTCGCGAAAAATTAGGTGGAATTGCTGGAACACAAGTTAGTGTTTCGAAAAAATCAGGCATGTCAGGTGGGAAGCCAATATCACTTGTGATTCAGGGAACGTCTTTGGACACATTAGCTGAAATTGCTGAGCAAGTAGAGCAACTGATGAAGAACACACCTGGTGCAATTGATGTTTCTTCTAGTTATGAAGCTGGCAAGCCTGATGGTCAAATCGTGGTTAACCGAGATAAGGCTTCGGATCTTGGCGTATCGACTTCCAATATTGCCAGTACTTTGCAAACTATGTTTAACGGAACAATTGTAACACAGTATCGCGATGAAGATGACTCCTATGATGTGCGTCTTATTTTAGCACCTGGCGACCGCACGAGCTTAGCAGATGTAAATAATATATATGTAGCAAGTTCTAATCGTGATAAAAATGGGCAAGCGGCCATGGTGCCTATGTCACAGGTAACTCAAATGGTCTATGCCACAAGCCCAACGCAAATTATGCGTTATGATCGTCAGGAGCAAGTTACTATTTCGGCAAATCTAAGTGGGGTATCTCTTGGCGATTTCAATACAGTATTCAACAAAAAATTAGCAGAAGTGAAACTGCCTGAGGGATATAAATTTGTCTCTACAGGTCAAACACAGCAAATGGCTGATGCTTTTACAGGTATCTTAATGGCGCTGGCGTTGGCAGTGATGTTTATTTTCTTTGTACTTGCCGCCCAATTTGAAAGCTATATTGATCCATTTGCCATTATGTTAGCGTTGCCTTTGGCGATTATTGGCGCGATACTTGGACTACTCTTTGCCCATAGCATGCTCAGTATGATGTCTTTAATTGGGATTATTATGCTCATGGGCCTTGTAACGAAGAATGCTATTTTACTGATTGACTTTGCTAAGCAACGTATTGAGCAAGGCACAGAGCGCAATCAAGCATTGGTTGAAGCCGCTGTTGTCAGGATGCGTCCGATTATCATGACAACAACAGCTATGATCTTTGGGATGCTTCCGTTAGCATTAGGAATTGGACCTGGAGCGGAAGCACGGGCTCCTATGGCTCATGCGATTATTGGCGGATTGATTACTTCAACAATTTTAACGTTAGTAGTGGTCCCGGTTGTGTATACCTTACTTGATGATTTAAGGCAAAGAAAAGTAGATAAGCAGTTACAGAAATCGTTCATTAAAAAGGATTCGTAAAATATGTTAGACTCTTTAAGTGAGATCGTAGAAATACGGTCTCATTTCAATCTGTAGACAAACTAAAATATTTGTGCCGATGATTTAGAAAATATCTAAATCGTTCCACTTATAAACTAGTACGAAGATAGGCTGCCGGTTGGTGAGAAGTACTCAGATGCTAGGCACAGTAAAGGGTTGCGAAGGAGTCGTACTTTTGTACGTCGACGAGCAGTACCTTGCTGTAACGAAGCAGATGAGTCCTTATCGCCGACCCGCGGCCTGTCTGTCCATAGTTTGTCTACAAGCTGAAGTGAGGCCGTAGAAATACGGTCTCACTTTTATTTTTCAGCTATATTTTGCTATTTAACGGTAATCTTGCAACCAAAAACCTGTAAATATTAGGTGGGAAATTTGGATTTTTAATGGGACAAATCAATTATCCAGTGCTATAATGAGGTCAAGTGGTATAAATCGTCTTTATACATAGTCGATACAAAGAATCGTATTATTTATAATAAAAACGTGGCGGAGATAGATTATGGATAGTAGATTCTGGGGTGGATGGAACTCGTCGGAATCATCCTGTTATGGAAAATTGTCTGAAGAAAGAAACTTGCCTGCGCTGGACGCATGGTCGAAAAGAATAATAGGATGTGCTACTGGAAACAATGGAATAGATAAACAGATTGCTAGAGTAGTTGGAATTTTAACTGTTTTTTAGTAGAGAAAAGACGTCGAAAGGAAGCTAGGTATCGAGTGTGCGTGGCGGTTCACTATTGAAGCTAAGTGAAGGAGGAGAAGCTAGGATGTTGCAAGAGTTTGGAAATATTGGGCTATTACTGATCGTTGCTTTGATATTTCCGTTGATGGCGTTAGTGACTGCGTTTGCGATTCGGCCTCATCCTCGTCAGAATGACGCGGAAAAATCTTTGCCGTATGAGTGTGGTGTAGATACGGTTGGCGAGACTTGGGTGCAATTTAGAGCAAGTTATTTTCTGTATGCATTGGTATTTGTCGCTTTTGATATTGAAACTGTTTTTTTATATCTTTGGGCGATTAAATTCCAGCAGTTAGGGACGTTTGCCTTTGTTGAGATGTTTATTTTTCTTAGTATTTTAGTGGTAGGGCTAGGATATGCCTGGAAGAAGGGAGCATTGGAATGGAAGTAAATAAATTGCAAACACAAGATGAGCGAGACAATGAATTGTTACAAAAAAATATTATTTTAACCAGTTTTGATACCGTATTAAAATGGGCACGAAGTAATTCTCTGTGGCCGTTATCTTCGGGGCTAGCTTGTTGTGCGATCGAAATGATGTCGGCTGCCGCTGCGCGATTTGATTTGTCGAGGTTCGGGTATGAGGTTTTTCGCGCCTCGCCAAGACAAGCTGATCTGCTGATTGTGGCGGGTACTCTGACTTGGGCGATGGCGGGGCCGCTAAAGCGTCTATACGAGCAAATGCCTGAACCGAAATATGTCATTGCCATGGGTAGTTGCGCAAATTCTGGAGGACCATTTGCCGAGTCCTATTCGGTGGTTCCTGGAGTGGATAAGATTCTGCCAGTCGATGTGTATATTCCTGGTTGCCCACCACGTCCAGAAGCTTTGATTCACGGAATGCTGGAATTGAAACGCAAGATTAATAATCCTGAGGTTGCGAGGAAAAAGGTATGAGCAATCTAGACATAAACAAGGTATTAGCAGAGCTGCAAGTACAGTATGGAGAAGACGTAAAAATGATTGGCGAGGGCGCTCAGGCAGCGTTACTGCTTGAGCCAAATCGTATGTTAGATATATTGGGGAGCCTTAAAACGAATGAGTCTTATCAATTTAACATGTTACGTAATTTGACGGCGATTGATTATCTGGACTATATCGAAGTTGTGTATCACCTATATTCTTTGCCACTTCGACAGGCGATTACGGTAAAGACACGGTGTGGAATAGAAGATTCAGAGGTGCCATCCATCACGGCGATTTGGCCTTCGGCAAATTTTCAAGAGCGGGAAGTCTATGATTTATTAGGGGTGAAATTTATCGGTCATCCTGATTTACG
>JARBTT010000203.1 GCA_029240055.1 Anaerosinus sp. | reverse complement strand
TAAGTTAAATGCTAGTATTGGTGATAAACGGGAGGCGATAGCTTTAGCTGGAACCCTTCTTGTCGATGGGCAGCATGTAACAAAAGATTATATTGATAAAATGTATGAACGCGAAGAATTGTCGACAACGTACATTGGCAATGGAGTAGCGATCCCACATGGAACAAATGAATCTAAGCCGTTTATTAAGTCTTCAGGAATTTCTATTGTACAAGTGCCTAGTGGAGTAGATTTTGGCGGTGGTAATATAGCATACCTTATTATTGGTATTGCCGGAATCGGTGATGAACATTTAGAAATTTTGTCAAGTATTGCAATCGTATGTTCTGAAGAAGAAAATGTTAAGAATCTTGTTCAGGCAACTACCAAAGAGGAAATCATCGAAATTCTTGAGAGGGGGCTATAATATGCTAGCAGTTCATTTTGGTGCTGGTAATATCGGTCGTGGTTTTATTGGACAGTTATTATATCAGGCAGGTTATGAAGTTTGTTTTGTAGATGTAAGTAAAGAACTGGTTGAAGAAATTAATAATCGAAAAGAATATACGGTGATGCTCGCAGCCGAGGAAAAGGCTGCGTTTACTGTAAAAAATGTGAGGGCTATTGATGGAAAAGATGAGGATGCAGTTATTCAAGCGATAGCTGAGGCAGACCTTGTTACGACGGCTATTGGCCCAAATATTCTTAAGTTTGTTGCTCCAGTTATCGCTAAAGGAATTTCTCTCAGATTAAAGCAAACTGGCAAAGAGCTGAATGTAATTGCTTGCGAAAACATGATCGGTGGTAGCTCGTCGCTTAAATCGTTTGTGTATGCTTCGCTTGAGGAAGAGGATAAAGCTAAGGCAACAGAAAAGGTTGGTTTCCCTGATGCTGCTGTTGATCGCATTGTTCCATTGCAGAAGAATGAAGACAAACTGCTGGTAACGGTAGAACCTTTTTATGAATGGGTTGTGAACAAATCCCAAATTATTGGTGAGGTTCCAGCTATTGAAGGGGTTACGTATGTTGAGGATTTAGAACCGTTTATTGAGCGCAAGTTGTTTACGGTCAACACTGGACATGCAACGGTCGCATATCTTGGCTATCTGAATGGTTTTGAAAGTATAGATAAAGCGATTCAAGATGATGATATTTTAACGGTAACGGAAAAAACTTTGCATGAGACTGGTGCCCTTATGGTAGCAAAATATGGTTTCGATAAAGACAAGCATGAGGCATATATTCAAAAGATTATAAAACGGTTTAAAAATCCTTATATCTCGGATGAGGTTACCCGCGTAGGTCGTTCGCCTATCCGCAAATTATCTGCGAATGATCGTTTAGTTAGTCCAGCTATGCAAGCTATGAATCACAATATTGAGTTGACTGGTTTGCCAACCGTTATTGCTGCAGCATTATTGTTTGACTGTGAGCAAGATCCAGACGCTGTAGAGATACAAAACTCTATAAGAGAAAACGGATTAGAAAAAGCGATTGAACAATATACAGGCATCGCTGCAAGTAATCCACTATTTAAATTAATTGTTGATAACTATCAACGGTTGAGTAAAAAATAAAGCAAGTTGCCCATACGGGAAAGCAATATAATTGAAAATAGGAAAAGCTTTCACAAAACACGTGAAAGTTTTTCCTATTTTTTTATAAGTTAGCTAAAATATTTATTAGTTGCATAAATATATGAAAAAAATATAATATAAAAATAAAACATTGTTTTCATATATGTTTTATTGACTATGGCTTTTATCCATGTTATAGTTTTGAATATAAAAGAGAAGAATTGATTTGGATGAAATCAATGATTGAGTTTAATAAATTAAGGAGGCGTTAGTTTTTATGGTTACAACAGTTTTGATTAATATTTTTCTGATCTTATTATTATTTTATGGATTATATGCTATGCAAAAAAAACAGATTGATTTTGGTACGCGTGTCATTAGTGGATTGATCGCAGGCGTAGTATTTGGAGTAGGGCTACACTGGATTTTTGGCGAGGCATCGCCGATCGTAAAAGAAACCAATAGCTGGTTCGATATTGTAGGCTCGGGGTATGTAAGACTTCTTAAAATGATTGTTGTTCCACTTGTTCTTGTATCGATTACTTCATCAATCATTCAGATTAAGGATATAAAAACCTTTAGAAAAACTGGTGTACTGGTTATTGGTATTTTATTGTTTACCACGGCAATTGCTGCGTCGATTGGGGCGGCTTCGGCAATTGGCTTCAATTTGTCGGCTAGCGGGATTGAAGCAGGGGATGCTCAGCTTGGTGCAGCAAAGAAAATCGAGACAAAACTAGATAGTTTTCAGGCGAAACCAATGCAGCAACAGCTGATCGAAATCATTCCGACCAATATTTTTCAATCGATGACGGGGCAAGGCAGTGCCGATACCTTATCGGTTGTATTTATCGCGGCATTACTGGGTATAAGTATTTTAAAAATTAGACAGTATAAACCGGAAACGGCGGACTTTCTGACCAAAGGAATTCAAGCATTACAAGATATCGTGATGCAAGTGGTTGACTTTGTGCTTATGCTTACGCCCTATGGAGTGCTTGTGCTGATTACGAAATTTATTTCTACAAGCAATATTGATGAAATATTGAAATTGGTACAATTTGTGTTAGCTTCTTATGTAGCACTCATTCTTATGTTTGGTGTACATTTACTTCTACTAGTGCTGATGCGCTTTAATCCTGTTCAATATGTGAAAAATTCGTTTCCTGTTTTGGCGTTTGCATTTACTTCACGGACAAGTGCGGGCACACTGCCACTCACGGTAGATGCGCTGATCAATAAATTGGGCGTTTCGCAAGGCGTTGCGAATTTATCAGCTTCGTTTGGGGTAAGTATCGGGCAGAATGGCTGCGCAGGAATTTATCCAGCGATGCTGGCGGTTATGATTGCGCCAACCGTAGGAATTGATCCTTTAGCACCGATGTTTTTAATCAAATTAGTTGTTGTTGTTGCTTTAGGTTCCTTTGGAATTGCCGGCGTAGGCGGGGGCGCAACCTTTGCAGCATTGGTCGTACTTTCTACCATGGGCTTACCAGTAGGCCTTGTTGGGCTGTTGATTGCAATTGAGCCACTCATTGATATGGGGAGAACTGCATTAAATGTCAGCGGGGCAATGACGACTGCGATCGTTGCTGAAAGACTATCTGGAACTAAATAAAATATAAGATAGAGTATTGTTTAAAACAAAAAGGCAAAGTGTGTATTGATTACACGCTTTGCCTTTTATTTTTATTTCAACGAAATATAAATATGTATTTCAGCATTGCTCATATTTGAGCCACTCTGATATAATATTGATATTTTACAACTGCTTTGTCCTATTAGAAATACAAAAAGCCTCAGTTCTACTTAATTAAGATTCACCTCTCTTATTATGCTTCATCCACAGTATACCTATGAATACCAAACCAACTACGACCACCAATGCTGCATTGTGCCCTACAGTTTCAAGCTTGTGCCAGTTTTCACCAAGCAACATGCCTGCATAGATTATAGCAACTGTCCAGGGAATTGACCCCAAAATAGTGTATAGGATGAACTTCTTAAAATCTACTTGAGCAAATCCCGCTGGTAATGAAATAAATGTACGCACAACTGGCAGAAAACGACTATAGAAAGTAGCCTTTAACCCATAATGGTCAAACCACTTTTGGGCTATATCAACATGATTTTGCGATAATAATATATACTTACCATATTTATTAATGAAGGGCCTGCCTCCGTAATATCCTATTGCATAAGCAATGATTGATCCCAACAAACCGCCAATAACACCAGCAGCAACCGCAAAAGTCATATCCATTCGTCCGAGGAAAACCAAATATCCAGCAAATCCAAAGATTAATTCACTTGGAATAGGCAGACAGGCACTCTCCATTGCCATCAAGACAACAATAGCAATATATCCCCAGGTATCAATAAAGTTAAGAAAAACTTGATAAAACTGCTCTATTTTCAAAACCTCCCTTATTTTTGTATTGATAGACAATAACTAGCAAACATTACAGTAACATTAAACAAGGATTAAAATCAAATTAAAAATTAGATATCTGAATGAAATATGAACTTGATCATGTTTTATAGCTTGTCCATTTAGTATAACATAAATATGGTTAACGACTTAAAAATGATGCTAGCCATCGAAGGATATATCAAACAGACCGGCGAATTAGTTGATTGGACACTTTGTTTAACCATATTAGTTTCTTATTGCTTGTTGCAATAGTAAACAAAAGCGGGGCATATTTAATGGCAAAAACCAATCTTTTTAGGTTCGGTAATAAAATTATTGATATAATTTTTAGAAGGTGAAATATTGAAGTTAAAAGTTTTAGTTGATAATAATACTTATATTGACCAGTACTATTGTGGTGAACCAGCGGCTTCCTATTATATCGAAGATGAAGGAAGGGGTATTCTGATATATTTATTAAAAATTCAAAAGCCATGGGCATTGATCTGGGAAATATAGATACAATTGTTATCTCCCATGGTCATGATGATCATACGAGGGGGTTGCAATTTTACTTTGAACGAGGCTGTGAAAATAAACCAACAATAGTTGCACATCCGGAAGCTTTTGAAGAAAAATTCATCGATAAATTAATAGTAGGGTCGCCTATTTTAACAAATGAATTAAAAACAAAATGTAAATTAAAACTTTCTAAAACTCCAATTCAAGTGAGTGAAAATATTACTTTTCTGGGCGAAATACCACAGACGAATAATTTTGAAAGTAGAAAGTGCATCGGTAAAAAGATCATTGCTGGGAATCCAAGTGATGATTATGTAACAGATGATACGGCGATTGTCTACAAAAATGATAAAGGAATTTATATTATGACAGGCTGTTCCCATAGTGGAATCTGTAATATTGTAGAATATGCGAAAGAAATCTGTAATGAAAGTAATGTACTAGGGATTATAGGTGGCTTACATTTATTTGATAAATCTGAACAGTTAGATCAAACAATCGCTTATTTAAAACAATATCATATCAAAGAGTTTTACCCT
>JARBTT010000202.1 GCA_029240055.1 Anaerosinus sp. | reverse complement strand
CAAAGATCACCCATCATCGTTTTGGGAACAAGACAAGTGGGCTTCATCGTTCCTAAAGCAGTCACAACCCATTGATGCTTTGTCAGGCTTCCGCTATACGGATAGTTCTCTTCTTCACACAACTCCTTAAAAAATGAAACTGCATCTTCTACTATATTGGTAGCTACTCTTTTATAAGGATGCTGTGCTGGTAATGCCTGGATTCCTTCAACTGGTGTAGCACAAACAGTTTCGTCTATCGGCCTTGCCATAATATCAATCAAACCACTATTTAAGGGAAAGGAACCCGAACCATAGGTCAACAGCGTTACTTTTTTGCCTCGTTTGGCACTGACAGCAGCTGCCATCAATCCAGCGAAACCACCGCCAATCACGATTACATCAGACTTTATCATTCTGGACTTCCCCCATTCACATTTAATCCAACACCATATATGCCCCGTGCCATTTCAGTTTCACGCAATGCATTGCCCCAAAGGACTGGGCGAATGCCTTTCCACCGAGCCTGCAAGAAGTCTTGTAGCTGCTGTAGTGATTGCTGCTTTTCAGCAATGTTCTCGGCACGTGACAAAATGCCAACACTACGAAGCGAGCAAAAATTCCCCTGACAGGTTCCCATGCCCATGCGCGTTTTTCTACGGATATCACTCACGGTAAAACTTGTACCTTCTTTTATAACTTCTTCAATCTCTGCCAATGTTACATTTTCACACTCACAGACTAATTGACGCTCTTCTGGATTCTTCTCTAAACGATCTACTACACGCTCAAACCTGTCAGCACCTAGCCGCGTAGCCGCTAACTCTGTTCCATATGCTGGGAAATATTTGTGTGCTTTCATCCTTGCTTCTTCTGTTACCTCTTGCACCAAAGGTTCCTCAGCCGTCCTGCATGGCGTAGTCACCTGCAATTTTTGACAAACAATATCGGTTATCTTTTCTGCCATAAGCCTATAGGTTGTAAACTTACCACCAGTAATCGTCATAAGCCCATGTAGGCCATCTTCAGCATGATCTAAAATCACAAAACCACGCGAAGCGCCGCGCCCTTTTCCTCCAGACGCACTGTACAATGGTCTTGAGCCAGCAAAGGCTCTTAAAACACGATATTTACGAAGATTTTCAAAGGTTTTCTCCCCAATTTGTAGCAAGCTTTCTATTTCATTAAAGGAAGAGCTTGTATCTTCGGGATCTTTTACCGACATCGAGGTTGTCCCTAAAATCGTAATTGAGCCATGTGGTACAAAAATATCGCCATCTGAAGGCACATGCAAACGATTTACAATTCGGCTCGAAATTCTCTGATTAAAGGCAATCAAAGTTCCCTTATCCGGCTGCACATTTACATCAAGCCCTGCAAGGGCCGCAATTTGCCCCGACCATGGACCAGCCGCATTGATCACAAATTCACAAGCAATAAAATAGGTCTGTTTTGTAAAATAATTGCGCACATCTACCCCAGTTACTTTACCGTTTTCCGAAACAATCCGTATAACCTCTGTATAGGTTTTAACACGTCCACCATAACGTGCTGCTGAATCTATATTTTGCCAAGCCATACGAAAGCCGTCGATTGCAGCATCAGGAACTCTATAGGCTGATATGATTTGATGTGATAAACTTGGTTCCAATTGCCAAGCTTCGTGTGGCGTAATAGGAATCGCCGATATTCCACTTTTTTTACAGCCTTCTACCCATTTTCCCTCAAAAGCCTCATCATCTTCTGGCAACCGAATAAACAATCCTTCCGTTGCTTCTACACAGGATTTTCCGATTTTACGTAAAATAGCATTTTCTTCTATGCACTCTCTAGCAGCTTCCTGATCTTTTACTGCATAACGAGCTCCACTATGAAGCAAACCATGATAACGAGAACTTGTCCCATTTACCATATCCAGCTTTTCTAAAAGCAGTACATCAACGCCGCGCATAGCTAGATCGCGTAGTATTCCAACGCCAGTTGCTCCGCCGCCAATAACGACCACTGTTGCTTTTTCCATGTTTTTGTCCCCTTTACTGACATTCTCGATTCTATTGTGTAATAGGAAAGGACTCTCTTATAAACTCAATATAAGAGAATCCTCCCTGCCATTATTCTAATAATCTATACTTAAGCTTACTCTTCTTCTTCCCAATTCATGGAATGTTTAACAGCCTTTTGCCAGCCACGATACAGTTTTTCACTGACTTCTTTTTCCATTGATGGCGCAAAGCGATTATCAAGCACCCATTTCTTGCTAAGTTCCGAGTAATCCTTCCAAACGCCAACAGCTAGCCCTGCAAGGTATGCTGCACCTAAGGCTGTCGTTTCAATCACTTTTGGACGTTCCACTGGAACTCCTAAGATATCTGATTGGAACTGCATCAATAAATTATTGGCACAAGCACCACCATCTACTTTCAGGGCTTTGAGCTTGATATGAGAATCTTCTTCCATTGCGCTTAACACATCGCGTGTTTGATACGCCATAGAATCTAATGTTGCTCTAACGATATGCGCTTTTTTCGTACCACGTGTCAATCCAATAATGGTTCCACGGGCCTGCATATCCCAATATGGAGCACCAAGACCAACAAACGCTGGTACAACATAAACGCCGCCTGTATCTGGAACTTTTTTAGCAATCCACTCTGAATCAGAAGCAGCTTCAATCATGTGCAATCCGTCTCTTAGCCATTGCACAGACGACCCCGCTACAAAGATACTGCCTTCTAATGCATAATTGATTTTGCCATCAATCCCCCAAGCAATCGTCGTAACTAAACCATTTTCTGAAGAATACATTTTTTCGCCCGTATTCATGAGCATAAAACAGCCTGTACCATACGTATTTTTTGCCATACCAGATTCAAAGCAATTTTGTCCGAAAAGTGCCGCTTGTTGATCTCCAGCTGCTCCCGCTAATGGTACAGTCGCACCAAATACACCTGGATCAGTATAGCCATAAACTTCACTAGAATTATGCACTTCTGGTAACATGTTCGCTGGTACATCAAGGTATTCTAAAAGTTTTTCATCCCATTTTAGGTCTTTTATGTTATAGAGCAATGTTCTGGATGCATTGGAATAATCCGTTACATGAATTTTGCCTGCGCTGAGTTTCCAAAGTAACCAGGTATCAATGGTACCAAACAGTAATTCGCCGTTTTCTGCTTTCTTTCTAGCGCCTTCTACGTTATCAAGAATCCATTTGATTTTTGTACCGGAAAAATACGCATCAATAACCAATCCCGTTTTTTCCTTAAATTCTTGTTCCAGACCTTTTTTCTTGAGATCATTACTAATCCCCGCGGTTTGTCTTGATTGCCAAACTATCGCATTATAAATTGGTCTGCCAGTCGCTTTTTCCCAAACTACTGTGGTTTCACGTTGATTGGTAATCCCGATTGCAGCGATATCACTTTCCAATATTCCAGCACGTTCAATGGCCTCTTTTGCTACCGTAATCTGTGTGCTCCAAATTTCTTCAGCATCATGTTCTACCCAACCTGGTTTCGGGAAAATTTGCGTAAATTCTCTTTGTGCCATTGCGATAATATTTGATTCATTATCAAATATTATTGCTCGATTACTTGTCGTTCCCGCATCAAGTGCCATTACATACTTTGTTATCATTTTTAAAGTCACTCCTCATTATCGTATTGATTTATTTATAAAACTATATTTTCAAAATATTCTATGAATTCCAATAAAATAAAATTTGTTTTTAAATAATAGCAAAAAGCTTAGCTAGAGCAAATGCAACAACAGCACCAGCCATCGGGCCAACAATAGGTACCCAAGAATAACTCCAATCGGAACTACCTTTACCTGCAATCGGCAAAATCGCATGTGCAATACGAGGTCCAAGGTCACGAGCAGGATTTAATGCATAACCTGTAGGTCCACAGAAAGATAATCCAACTGCCCAAACTGCTAAGCCAACCATATATGTTCCGAATCCAGCTGGAAATCCATCGGGCCCAGATACAAATTTACTTCCCATTGAAAAGAATATGAGGAATAATAAAACACTAACTAGTCCTTCACAAAGTGTATTTGCACCATAACTACGAATCGCAGGAATCGTACAAAACACCCCTAATTTAGTAGTTTTATCTTCAGTAGCTTTCCAATGTGGTAAATACGCAAGCCATACTAACGCGCCACCTAAAATACCACCAAGAATTTGTGCAATCATAATATTAATTGCCATTGGGACAGTATAAATCCCCATCAATAATTTATATAATGTAACCGCACAATTTAAATCTCCTGTATTCCCAATTGCAAGGCTGACAGTAACCCCCATGATAACGCCCATAGCCCAGCCCGTATAAACCACAATCGGTCCTCCACCAAGACCTTTTGATTCTTTTAAAGATACATTTGCTACAACACCACAACCAAAAGCCAAGAATACCGCAGTTCCAATAAATTCACCTAATAAAACATTATCCATTTTCATTGCTCCTCATATTAAATTTGCCGAATTCTCCAATATAGCGCAATACTCGTTTAGATAGTTTATAATATTCAGAATATTATAAATATATCAACAACTACTCCTCCCCCTC
>JARBTT010000201.1 GCA_029240055.1 Anaerosinus sp. | reverse complement strand
GTTATGAAAAATTGATTGACCATACTTTATTGAAGACAGAAGCAACCGAAAAAGATATTGCAAAGTTAATAGTAGAGGCCAAAGAATATAAATTTGCCTCCGTTTGTATCAGTCCTATATGGGTAACTTATGCGGCGCACGCATTAAAAGATACAGGTGTGGCTGTATGTACGGTTATCGGCTTTCCACAAGGGGCAACACCAACGGCAGTCAAAGTCTTTGAAACGCAAACTGCGATCGATGATGGGGCAACTGAAGTTGATATGGTAATTGCCGTAGGAAAATTAAAAGGCGGCGACAGCGCCTATGTTGAGCAAGATATCAAAGCGGTTGCAAACGTAGCAAAGGGAAAAGCTTTGGTAAAGGTAATCATCGAGAATTGTTTATTAACTGATGCGGAAAAGAAGCTTGCTTGTCAACTTGTAGTAAACGCTGGGGCAGACTTTGTGAAAACATCAACGGGCTTCTCTACTGGTGGTGCAGTGAAAGAAGACGTTATCCTCATGCGCAAGACCGTTGGCGATACCATAGGCGTAAAAGCCGCGGGCGGGATTCGTTCAAAAGAAGATGCAAGTAGCATGATCGAAGCAGGGGCAAATCGTTTAGGGACGAGTAATGGTGTAAAAATTGTTCAGTGCAGTTAGTAACTTGTAAGTTTTTGATTTGATAATTAAATGTTTTTTCATTTAAATGATTATAAAATAAAAGCTAGGTTGTCGGCTTCTGTTTTATAATCATTTTTTTGTCATTTTGGTAGCTAATTGAAAATAATTATCAAAAATATTTTGTTCCCTATTGAATTTAAAACTATAATCATGTATCATACTAAATAGTAATATTATTAATTAAGATGTTACGTATTTAAATGACTTGGGGGAATAAAGAAATGCGATTAAGATTGGTTCAATTTATGATAGGGATATTGATCAGTTCTGTTATTTTAGTTGGGTGTGGGGCAAATAAGACGAGTGAAGTAGCAAAAAATGATAAAGCGAAGTTTAGCATTGTTACGTCATTTTATCCGATGTACATAGCAACGATTAATGTAACGAAGGGTGTAGAAGGTGTCGAAGTAAAAAATATGACCAAGCCACAAGTGGGGTGTTTGCATGATTATCAATTAACACCAGAAGATTTAAAAACTTTAGAAAAAGCAAATGCTTTTGTTATAAATGGTGCTGGAATGGAAGCATTCCTAGATAAAGTCGTGAAACAACAAGCGAATCTAAAGATTGTTGATGCGAGTAAAGATATTGAGTTATTAAAAGGTAACGGTGAAGAAAATCCACATGTTTGGGTTAGTATTACAGATGCGATTAAGCAAGTAAATAATATTGCTGAAGAGTTATCCGCGATTGACAAAGACCATGCGGATCAGTACCAAAAAAATGCGGCAGAATATGTGAAAAAGCTAGAAATGCTAAAAACGGATATGCATAAGGAGATCGATAGTTTACCAAATAAAAATATCGTTACATTCCATGAAGCATTCCCGTACTTTGCAAAAGAATTTAATTTAAATATTATTTCGGTGATTGAACGTGAGCCAGGTACAGAGCCTACACCAAAAGAGTTGGAAGAAACTATCAAACAAATCAAAGAGTTAAAAATAAAAGCATTATTTGCTGAGCCACAATATCCAGCAAGTGCAGCTGAAACCATTGCAAAGGAAACTGGCGCAAAAGTATATAGCTTAGACCCAGTCGTAACTGGAGAAACAACTAAAGATAGCTATGATGCATACCTCAATGCCATGAAAAAAAATGCGCAGGTATTAAAAGAGGCTTTACAATAGGTAATGAACTGTAATAGAAATAAAAAAATGCAGTATAATAATAAGTATCATAGTAAAGAATGAGAAGATTCTAAATTCACGTGTTTTGTTGTAAATGAAATAAGAGTATAAAAAAATAGGGCGATATGCCCTATTTTTTTATAAAAATGATTGCAAATAGTCAAAAGGTCAAATATAATAAAAAATATAGGAAAAGGTCAAAAAATCAAAAAACTCGTTTAGTAGGTGGTATGTTTGAGTAATATAGCGGATTTAATAGAAGAATATATTTTACAGCGGTTAGCCTCGGAGCAAAATAGCAAAATAGAACTAAGAAGAACAGAGATCGCTGATGAAATCGCCTGTGCACCATCGCAAATCACGTATGTCCTCAGTACACGCTTCACTATAGCCAAAGGATTTACTGTGGAATCGAGACGTGGCTTAGGGGGATTTATTCGTATCACTCGAGTACCTTTGCAAAATATTATATATCAGGATATCTTAAATAAAATAAATGAACAAACTTCATTGGATGAAGTGAAGGCGATGATTCGATATTTAGTACAACATGGTTTTATTGCCAGTCGCGAGGCGGCGCTCCTGTTTCAAGTAGTTCCAGTTACCTTTGTAAAATTGGATTTAAAAGAGCGAGTCGGATTTCTACGGTCTATATTTTTGACTTTAGCTAATTTTTCTTAAGGGGGAAAAGACAGTGTTATGTGATGATTGCAAAAAAAATCAAGCGTGTGTTCATCTTACGCAAATTACGAATACACAAAAAATAGATAAACATTTATGTGAGGAATGTGCGAAGAAGTATGGTGAATTAATTTTTAATGTAGATCAAAAATTTTCTGTCGATGATTTCTTAGCAGGGATGTTTAATAATGGTTCAATTGATAATTCACAAATGAAGGTAATGACATGCCCTAATTGTGGGATGACGTATCGAGATTTTAGCCGTACTGGTAAAATTGGCTGCAACGTCTGTTATACTACGTTTGCAAAAAAATTAGAACCATTACTTCGGCGGATTCATGGGGCTAGTAGCCATATTGGTAAAGTACCTAAACGCTCTGGTGGGCAAATTGAATTAAAACAACGGATTAAACAAATGCGTAATACGCTCGCTAATCATGTTACGAATGAAGAATATGAACAGGCGGCTAAATTGCGGGATGAAATTAAAGAAATTGAAAAAGAATTTCATGAGGGAGAATAGGAGGCCTTTGATATGTCACAGGCAGAATTATTTATAAAACCACTGACTTCTTGGATGGATGGCAGTGGAATTGATAGCGATATTGTATTATCTAGTCGGGTTCGACTGGCACGTAATATTTGTCAAATTCCTTTTCCAAATCGGGCCAATATTGCACAACTTTCTAAGGTTGAGGAAAATGTTGAGGAGATTATCCCTGAATTAGCAGAAGCAACCGGCAAGACATACCAAAGTATGTCGATTGATAAGCTTAGTACTTTGGAACGTAATGTCTTGGTTGAAAAGCATATGATTAGTAGCAACCATATTATGAATCCAGAGAATCGTTTAGTAATCGTAAGTGAAGATGACAAGATTAGCATTATGGTGAATGAAGAGGATCATTTACGAATTCAATGTATGGTATCAGGACTCGATTTAGGGGCAACACTGGAAATGGCAAGTAAAATCGATGATACTATTGAGGCGAAATTGGATATTGCCTTTACAGAGGACATGGGATACTTGACCTCTTGCCCCACCAATCTGGGGACGGGGCTGCGTGCTTCGGTTATGATGCATTTACCAGGGTTGGTATTTACTAGGCAAATCAATAAAATTATGAATGCTTCCACCCAATTGGGGCTTGCGGTTCGTGGTCTCTATGGTGAGGGGAGTGAAGTGATTGGTAATATTTTTCAGATATCGAATCAATTGACGCTAGGGTTTAGTGAACAAGAAACTATCGATAATTTGACGAGTGCGGTGTTAGAAATCATGACGCATGAGCGGGCGGCTCGTAAAGCCTTGTATGCACAGTCACCCGATGTGGTGAGTGATAAAGTTTGGCGTTCTTATGGCGTTTTAAAATACGCGCGCACGATAACTGGCAACGAGGCTTTGGCTTTATTAAGTGAAGTTAGAATGGGGATTGATTTGAATATTATTCATAATGTACCAGCGAAGGTTTTTAATGAGTTATTGGTTTCGAGTCGAGGAAATTATTTACAAAACCTAAAGGATAATGGAAATTTATCGCCGAATGAAATAGATAGACAAAGGGCTGCGATGATTCGAGAAGTCTTGATGAATGGCAGCAATGATTAAAGGAGTTGATTCAATATGAATAGTAGATTTACTACAAGAGCAATCAAGGTCTTGGAATTGGCACAATATGAAGCGCAAGAACTAGGGCATAATTACGTTGGTACGGAGCATTTATTACTAGGCTTAATTCGAGAAGGCGAGGGCGTAGCGGCAAAAGCTTTGCTATCGCTAGAAATAGATTTGGAGACTGTGCGTAGTCAAGTCGAAGAACTTATTGGTCATGGTAAGGGTGCTAGTGAAGGCTTTTCTTACACCCCTAGAGCAAAACGAGTGATGGAATTGGCGTTAGCAGAATCACAACTACTTGGTCATAACTATATTGGTACGGAGCATATTCTATTGGGACTGATTCGTGAGGATGAAGGCGTTGCTGCGCGGGTTTTATCTGCTTTGGGTGCAGATGTTGAAAGTGTACGTGAAATTGTGATGGATATGCTAGGCGGTTCTGCTGCGAATGGCGGTAATGCAGGTGAAGGTAAGAGTGTGGCAAAAAAA
>JARBTT010000028.1 GCA_029240055.1 Anaerosinus sp. | reverse complement strand
GCCGACTTGTTGATTTTCGTTGCAAGGTATCTGACTTTCAAGCAAAAACTTAACTTTCCCCATAAAAAATGAGCACTGCAAACTTTAATTTGCAATGCTCAGACTTTAAACAAAATAACTAAATCCACTCCACTTGTAAACTAGTACGAAGATAGGTCGCCGGTTGGCGAGAAGTGCTCAGATGCAAGGCGCTTCCCCTTACTGCAACGCCGCAGATGAGTGCTTATCGCCAACCCGCGCCCTATCTGTCCATAGTGTGCTATCACCTGCTACAAACCCCTACACTCTCACGCTCGACTAAAGAATTCTCTAGCATAATTCGTTTGCTTGATTGATTATCCGAATTTATCTTTTCCAATAGCAACTGTGCCGCTTGGCTGCCTAACAAAAACATATTTTGCTCTACTGTTGTCAATTTCGGTTCAATAAACCGACTGAGCGCTATATTGTCATACCCAACAATCGACAATTCTTCAGGTATAGCAATATTTAGCTTCTTACAGGCGTTTACCACTCCAGCTGCCATTAAATCATTACAAGCAAATACAGCAGTAGCCTCACTGGACGGCAAAATCTCTAATACTTTTTGCATTGTATTGTCGACTGTCTCATTACTATTACCATCACCGATATTGATCATATGCTTTTCATGGAAATAGTGTCTGCGTTTCATGATATCAACATAAGCTTGTTCTTTGATGTCATAAGAATCACTATGCTCCCCGCGAATAAACAAAATATCTCTATGCTTATGTTCCAATAAATAGTTGATTGCCAATCTCGCTCCAGCATCTTGATCATTCGAAACATACGATATGTTCGGATGTTTTTCATAACTATTAATAAACACTAATGGGATTTGTCTAGCAATTCGCTCATAAAATGTATTTTGCAGATTTTCTGTATGGGGACTGACGACAATAATTCCCGATACATTTCTGGCCATAAAGTCATTGATGCATCGCATTTCTAATTTTGAATCATTTTTAGAACAGCAAAGCATCAACGAGTAGGACTCATTGGTAAAATGCTCCTCTACTCCATTCATCACTTCAGCAAAAAACATATTGTAGATACTCGGTACTACGACCCCGACAATGGTTGATTTTTGCCGATTAAATTCGCGCGCCTGCATATTGGGAACGTATTTTAAGGACCGAATCACCGCTAAAACTTTTTCCCTCGTTGCTTCTTTTACAGGATAATTGCCATTGATCACCCTAGATACTGTAGCGATTGATACCTTTGCTTTCTTAGCAACATCTACAATTGTTGTTTTCATAGCCGCCTCCTACAATGAACCAACAAAATTATTGAAAGCTTGTATTCCTATTTCATCTCTTTTAAATACACCCGCATGAGATAGCACCGCTAAGAATTTTAAACCAACTTCTTTTTGTACTATTTCATCGACATTTTCCGCAGTAATTTTTTTATGTTTGGTTCGTATTTCCTGATACCAAATTGCATGTTTTGCAAAGCCTTCCTCTTCGGAAATATCTTTAATCCCCTCAATCAGCGCTTTACGGATAAGCTTTAGTTCCTGCTCTAGTCTTGCCGGCAAAATTGCCAATCCCAGCACTTCGATCAAGCCGATATTCTCCTTTTTAATGTGATGCACTTCACTATGCGGATGAAAGATTCCGAGTGGATGCTGTTCACTACTACGATTATTGCGCAGTACCAAGTCAAGTTCATAGGCACCGCCCCGCATTCTGGCAATTGGTGTAATCGTATTATGCGGTTCACCCTTGCTATTTGCTAAAATTTCAACAGTTTCATCAGAGTAATTGCGCCATGCAGTTAACAGATGATCAGCCAACACAATGAGCTTTTCTTTGTTCGTGCTGCGTAACCGCAGTACAGAAAGAGGCCATTTTACCCTGCCTACACTGATATCCTCATATCCTTTGATATGGTAGGCTTCTTCCACTGCTGCTGTTTCCATTGCAAACGTATATCTACCGCCTTGGTAATGATCATGCGATAAAATCGAACCGCCAACAATCGGTAAATCTGCGTTAGAACCGACAATATAATGCGGCAAAACATCCAAAAAAGCCAGTAAATTTTCAAAAGTTTCTTTGGATATTTTCATTGGAATGTGCTCACTACTCAGCACGATACAATGCTCATTATAATAAACATACGGAGAATATTGCAAAAACCAAGCTTTATTATTAAAATCTAACGGAATGATACGATGTGTCTGACGCGCTGGATGATTCAGATGACCAAAGAAACCTTCATTTTCCTTGCAGAGCAAGCATTTCGGATACGCTGTCGACTTGATGAGTTTTGCTTTCGCAATATCCCTAGGATCTTTTTCTGGTTTCGATAAATTAATCGTAATATCCAAATCACCGTATTCAGTCGCTGTTTTCCAAGCGATATTCTTATCGGTGCGAGCTTTTCGCACATAATTAGAAGCAATACTTAAATCATAATAAAAATCTGTCGCTGCTTGCGGGGAACTGGCATACAGCGCATTAAATTTGCCAATGACTTCTGACGGGCGTGGCATGATACAATTCATAATTTTCGTATCAAATAAATCACACTCCAAAATTGTGTCTTCGATCATATTTTTTTCTACAGCATACGCTAGCATCTCTTCTAAAATTGGCGTTGCTGTTTCTAAGGTTTCTTCAATTAGAATTGGTAGAAACTCTGGTACATCTAACGTGCCAAGTAATAAGTTTGTAGCGTAAACCTGATCTAGTTTAGTGATTAATCCTTTTTGTAAGCCAAAATGAATCAAACGGTTAATTTGCTTCACAATCATTGTTTTTCCCTCTATTCAGCAAAACCATTTCGATGATGTTTATGCCAACCCCAGGCAGTTTTTATGATTTCTTCCACACTAACATAGTTTGGTTTCCAGCCAAGTAAATGTTGAGCTTTTTCGCTAGAAGCAATCAATTGTGCCGGATCGCCAGCGCGTCTTTCGCCCAATACCACTTTGATTTCTTCCCCTGTTGCCGCTTTTGCCGCAGTAATCATTTCCTTTATTGAAAAACCTGTTCCACTCCCAAGATTAAAAATATTGCTTGCGTTGCCAGCGCGCAAATAGTTTAGCGCCTTAATATGTGCATCTGCCAAATCAATTACATGAATATAATCACGGATACAGGTACCGTCGGGCGTTGCATAATCTTCACCAAATACAGTGATAAATTCACGTTTCTTTAACGGCACTTGCAAAATTAACGGAATCAAATGGGTTTCTGGTGCATGATCTTCGCCGATACTACCGTCTTCTAATGCACCAGCAACGTTAAAATAACGCAAGGATACATAGTTGATGCCATTTGCGGCACTGACCCATTTCATCATTTTTTCCATCGCCAATTTTGTTTCGCCATATGGATTGGTCGGGTTGGTTTCATCATCTTCTACGATTGGTACATGTTTTGGCTCGCCATAAACAGCTGCCGTGGAAGAGAACACGATCTTTTTAACATCATGTTTTACCATACTTTCCAATAACACCTGCATGCCATAAACATTATTGTTAAAATACTTCAAGGGATTGGTCATGCTTTCACCAACCAACGAGTTAGCCGCAAAATGCATCACTGCTTCAATCTTGTTTTCCGTAAAGATCTGATCTAAAATTGCGTTATTACGGATATCGCCTAAATAAAACTTTGCCGCTGGATTGATTGCCGCCTTATGTCCTGTTTGTAAATTATCGACAATGACTACATTTTCATTTTTCTCTACCAATTGATGTACTACATGGGAACCGATATAACCGGCACCACCACAAACTAAAATTGCCATATCAACTCACTCCTCATTTTAACTTTCCTGTACCATTTACGATACTTGCCACGTAAAAACTTGGTGCATAACCGATTTTCTTTGTATATACCGGGGTAATATTTTCAATAAAAGCATCTACATCCTGTTCTGCTACAATGCTAACCGTACAGCCACCAAAGCCAGCACCCGTCATTCTAGAACCAATCACGCCTTTTTGCTCCCACGCCAACTCTGCTAAAGTGTCTAGTTCAAGACCTGTTACTTCATATAAATCTCTTAGCGACACATGGGAATCATTCATCAGTTTACCAAACTGTTTTAAATCATTTTCTTCTAACGCCTTGACCGCGTTTAACGTTCTTTGATTTTCATAAACAGCATGACGGGCACGTTTTACATCTACCGCATGCTCAATCACAGCCTTGCTTGCTTCAAATTCAGCTTCCGTCAATTCTCCCAAGGAACCAATTGCTCGTTTCACCTGTAAATCTTTCAAGGCACGTTCGCATTCAGCACGCCGTTCATTATATTTTGAATCACTT
The DNA here is from genome assembly GCA_029240055.1 of Anaerosinus sp. Lineage (GTDB taxonomy): Bacteria > Bacillota > Negativicutes > JARBTT01 > JARBTT01 > JARBTT01. Next base: position 14,859 of record JARBTT010000028.1, on the reverse strand, counting down.
AAACCACGTCTCTTATTGGTATTGCCAATGACAATTTTATAGCCATCCATTGCAATTTTGCTATAACGGAACTTCAAGGTATTGCAATCTAACATGATAGCACAATTTTCCTTGCCCATCCCAACAGCAAATTGATCCATAATACCACAATTCATACCAATAAATTGATTTTCCGTCTGCTGACACATTTTCACCATTTCGATCATATCAATTTTAAACTGAAAAAGTTCATTTAGGATAACTGCCATCAAGACCTCTAGCGAAGCTGAAGAAGACAAACCAGCACCGTTTGGTAATGTTCCATAAACGAACAAATCAAATCCGCTTGTGATAGTAAAGCCATGTTTGCTAAAGGTATCAATAACGCCTTTCGGGTAATTTACCCAATTATGTTTTTCCTCATAACGAAGTGCCGCTAAATCAAACTCTATTATGCCGATTTCTTTGAAATTTGCTGAATACATCCGTATTTTTTGATCCGTACGCTTTGAAACCAAGCCATAGGTTCCCAAGGATATCGCACAAGGAAAAACATGTCCACCATTATAATCGGTATGTTCACCAATCAAATTTACCCGACCTGGTGAAAAAAAAGTATGCTCGGTTTTTTTACCAAATAAACTTTCAAACTCTTTTGTTGACTTAGCAATACTATCCATCGACTACACTTCCTTTATATATTTTTACAAATAAAACAAGGTTTTATTTGCACCTACATAGGATAACATTCTATGATCACTTTAAAATAGTAAACGTTTACTATTTTTATATAAAAAAAAGAGCACTTTGCAAAACTGGTCATGATATATTTATAAATTAACTCTATTTTAATCCTTAGCGCCAAAATTTTCAATATATTTAAATATTTTTTTAAAAAATATACTGATAATTTTACAAAAATTCATCTCAGTTTAAAACCACCTTTTCATTTCCATAAAATAATGCCGCCAAAATGAAAATAAAGCTGCCGCATTTCACATTACAACAGCTTTGTTTTCTTAGGCTCTCGATATCACACTTTGGCCAAAGCCACTGACTCTTGATAGTTGACAAGTAGAAATGCTATCGATGTTTTTCAATTCGTGCAGCATTTCGTTCCGCTTAACTTTCGCAATACCAGTCAACTCTTCTAGCGTTTTTACTCCAGCCATGCGCAAAATCAATAGTTTCAACTCAGCGTCGATCATCTTTTCACGCGTCGCTTCTAAACACTTTTCTTCCGCTGGCTCGTTCATATATTTTTTAAAAGCAATATTCGCTTTTGCTGTCGTATTACCCATTAAGTTTAAGCAATAGTTACTATCCACCAATACTGATTTTGCTACATATTCGCCATAACTACTATAGTTATACTTACTAACTTCTGTAGCAATCCCCAGCCTGACTGGCTCTTGATGGATATACCTTAGTACGGTGAATAGATAGTCATCATCCTCGACAACTTCACTTTTAAATCGGTCATGAAAAAGCTGCCCGGTGCGGTTGTATTTGCCGTTATACCAAGCTACATATTTCACGCCGATCCGCTTCATCATATTACCGATTTTCGTCGTACCTTCTTTTATTAATAAGTGCAAATGATCATCCAATAAACAATACCCATACACTCGATATTGACAGACATCAACATACTCTGACAACAGTTCCAAAAATTTATCCTTATCACTATGATCGGCAAAAATTGATTGATGATCAATCCCCCGTATAATAATATGATAAATGCCTGTTGTGCTATAGACTCTAGCTTTTCTTGCCACCAAAATTCACCTCGTCAAATATTTTAAACTAACCAAGCCACCGCTGGCTATAAACCATCATTATTTTGCAATTTTGATACGCTGATAGAGTGTGTTTCAAAACACACAACCTTAAAATTCAAATTTTAATATTCCTATAGTACCACATTTAAACACGACAGACTAGAAAAGTCTGAAATATCCGCTAAATTACACAGATAACTTACGTAAAAGGTAAAAGGCACTTTACCCGATCCAATGCGATTTGGTAAAATGCCTCCTATGTTACATTGAAATTATAAACTTTTGGCTGGAATAGGCCCACGCGAAAGTGCGATGGCGCCAGTACGAGCAATTTCGATAATTTCATAATCAGCTAAAACTTCACAAAGTGCATCAATTTTACTTTGTTCACCAGTCAGTTCAATCACCATCGTTTCACGATTGACATCAACGATTTTTGCCCTGAAGATTTCCACTACATTGATAATATCTGAACGCGTCGCAGGATTGGCTTTCACTTTGATCATCACCAATTCACGTTGAATAGAATCAATTCTCGTTAAGTTAACAATCTTGATCACATCAATCAGTTTATTTAACTGATTCACAACTTGTTCTAACTCGATTTCATCATCGACCGATACTACAATATTAATGCGCGTAACATCAGGCTCCTCTGTATAGCCAGCTGCGATACTTTCAATATTAAAAGCACGTCGACTAATAAGCCCTGCTACATGCGTCAATACGCCTGGTCTATTGTCTACTAAAACCGCTAAAATATATTTCATTCTTTGCTAGCCCCCAATACCATTTGATCTAATCTACCACCAGCCGGTACCATCGGTAGTACATCCTCCACTTCTGGTAATAAAACATCAACTAACACTGGACCATCAATCGCAAGTGCTTGTTTTAACACTTCTTCCAATTTTTCAGGTTCTGTAACGCGAAGTCCATGTACCCCCATAGCCTCAGCCAATTTTACATAATCAGTTTTGCCATTTAACTTGGACTGAGAATACCGTTCTCCATAGAACATTCTTTGCCATTGCGATACCATCCCGAGTACATGGTTATTCATCACAATGACTTTTACATTGATTCCATAATCAGCTGCTGTCGCAAGCTCTTGGCAATTCATCATAATACTACCATCACCGCTAAATAATATAACAGTTGTTTCTGGTTTTGCAAGTTTCGCTCCAATGGCTGCTGGCAGACCATAGCCCATCGTACCTAACCCGCCAGACGTTAAAAACGACCGTGATTTTAAGAATTGATAAAACTGCGCCGTCCACATCTGATGTTGCCCCACATCAGTTACGACAATGGTGTCATCATCCGTCAATTTACTAACTACCTCAATAACCTGCTGTGGCATAATACAGGCTGCTTCCTTATTATAAGAAAGTGGCGTTTCTTTGTTCATTGCAATCACATAATCGTGCCACTGCCCATATTGTGCTTTCAAATCCGTTTTTGTTGCTGCCAATTTTGCTGCCAATTCTGGCATTGACCAACGTAAATCGCCGATAACTTTATAGTCAACGCGAATATTTTTATTAATTTCTGCTGCATCAATATCAAACTGAACTATTTTTGCCAGTGGAGCAAATTCTTCAACAATTCCAGTCACCCGATCATCAAAACGTACACCGATCCCAATCAAAGCATCACATTCCATCGTTGCTATATTTGCTGCATACGTCCCGTGCATCCCCAACATGCCTAAATTGGCAGCATACGTTGCTGGGATACAACCGAGTCCCATCAAGCTCGAAACTACGGGAATTCCGGTTTGCATAACGATCTTTTGCAAGTACTCCGCTGTATCGGATAAGGTCACTCCGCCACCGACAAAGATTACTGGTTTTCTCGCATTTTTAAGCACCTCTAGCACCGCATCAATTTCACAGCTTTCACCTGTAAATTTACCAGTGTACCCTTTTAAGTTCACAGTGTCTGGATATACATACGCAAGCTCTGCCGCAAAGACATCTTTTGCGATATCAATCACCACCGGACCTGGTCTGCCCGTGCGCGCGATATAAAACGCTTCTTTTAAGACCCGTGGCAGCTCTGCTACTTTTTTAACTAAATAATTATGTTTCGTAATCGGTGTCGTAATTCCGCACATATCTGCTTCCTGAAAAGAATCTTTCCCAATCAACGGCGTACCGACTTGACCCGTAATGCAAACGAGTGGAATCGAATCCATATTAGCCGTTGCAATACCAGTAATCAAGTTTGTTCCCCCAGGGCCAGAAGTTGCAAAGCATACGCCAACCTTCCCCGTCGCCCGCGCATAACCATCCGCTGCATGCACTGCACCTTGCTCATGTTTCGTTAAAATATGGGGAAATTCCGATTTATATAATGCATCATATAATGTAAGCACAGCCCCACCAGGATAACCAAACACTACATCCACATCTTCATTTCTTAAACTTTCTATTACTGCCTGCGCGCCATTTATTTTCAAAAGAATCTCTCCCCTTTACCACACGTTACAATGTTTTCATAATATTATATAACAAAGTGTACACTTCTGTCATTAACTGTTTTTTCTGAAAACAACATTGTGTACATAAAACACATGTGTTTCTGTAGAATATTTTTAAAATTTAATATTGTAAACTTTACAATCCTATCACATTATTACAATAATTACTTTAGCAATGAAGCTTACAAGGCACTCAATCTTTGAGCTTCATTTTTTATTTTATCGCACTAAATATTCTATCTCGCAACGATCAAATCTGCTTAAAATTCAATAAAAAAATATATAGATGCTACCATAATGCACAGAAAACATTAGTAAAAACTTAACAATTTTATAACATATTTTAAAAGAGAATATGTTAAACTACGAATAAAAACAAATGCACCAATCGACTTTTCACAAAGAAAATCAACTAGACTGTATTTTATTATTTTATAGTTACTGTTAGAAAGAGGCGATTATAGATGAAATATAAAATCGGCAGAAGTTCAAATAAAGATACAATGCAAGCAATTCAGGAGACAACAGCAGGTCTAGAAGCACCAAAACTACTTTGGTTTACTTCTGGTGTTCATGATTTTGCAATGTATACAGAGGCGATGAAGGCGACATTCCCAAGCAGTATTATTGTTGGCGTAACAACTTTTGCGGCATTTTGTAAGGATGGTGCTTTTAAGGATACGTTACTGGTATTGGGTATTGAAGACGGCATAGAATGCTGTGCGGACGTACTAGAAGAAGTTGATAAATATCCACTGAAATATGTAGAACGTGTGGAACGTTGTGCAAATGAAATGGGTAGCAGTGCAAGCGATAATACAATTTGCTTTGAAGTTGCAACCGCATTGATTAGCTGCGAGGAACTTGTCTTATCAACATTAAATGCTGTATTGATGAAAAAAAACATTCCTGTGTTTGGTGGCTCGGCAGGCGATCGCGGTACCGCGGAAAAAACAATGATTTCTTTGAATGGTGTTATCTATGATAACGCCTGTGTTTTTGTCTTGATTAAGAATCTTGGCGGAGCAATCAGGTTATATCGTGAAAATATCTATAAACCAACAAACCATTCTTTTAAGGCAACAAAAGTCGATGTAAGAAAACGTCGTGTTTACGAATACGACAATAAACCTGCCGCCCAAGTGACAGCACAGGCCTTAGGGACAACGGTAGGTAATTTAGGTAGTTATCTTAATAGTTATCCATTAGGTAGGATTATCGGCAACGACATGTATATTATTGCCAATGAAAGCGTAGTAGATTCTAGCGGAATGTCCTATCATGCAAGAATTTATAACAACTCCCAGATGGTGCTGTTAGAGCCGGATGATTATAAAGAAGTGCTACGAAAAACTACGGAGCAAATCAAGCAGCAAATTCCTAATCCATCACTCTCTATTATGGTCAACTGCTTAGCAAGATCTATGTTATTTGAAAAAGATGGCAACTTAAATGATTTTGCTAAAAAAATGGAGTCTGCACTAGGCAACTATGTAGGATTTGCGGGTTATGGAGAGCAGTTAAAGCAACAACATTTCAACCAAACTATGGTTCTTGCTGTATTTGAATAGGAGGATGCGATTATGCGCTGGTTTAATTTTGCCAAGAATAGTACGCAACAAGATGACTTTAACCAAGACCAAGCAAAAAGCCCAGTAATAACAGTGTGTTCGGAAAAAGTTAAAAATTACGACAAACAGTTACAATTCGGGATTACTTGCGTCGAAGAAAAAATAGAAGAACTGATGAAAGAGGAAGTAGCGATTTCACAGTATCTAGCAGAAATCAATACTACATATTCGGAAATAGGTCGAATCAATGGCGTAATCTCTAATATAAATCAAGGGCTTACGAGTTTTAGTAAATCAGCAAATAACATCAATGATATCATGCAACGTTCAAATGAAGTTGTACAGAAAACGAACCAGAATGTCGACACTTTATCTGAAAAAATGCAGGGCATCAATGTACAATTGGATACAATTTCTGATGTGTTTAAAACGGTTGAACATGATTTTGGAAACATCAAAGAAATGTCCGATGGAATTACAGGTATTGCATCTAGAACTAATTTACTGGCTCTAAATGCATCCATTGAAGCAGCTAGAGCAGGTGAAGCTGGTAGAGGATTCGCTGTAGTGGCAGAAAATATCCGTGAGCTTTCAGCAGCGACTAGGGAATTGGTTGACGGTATCCAAACTAGCATTTCGGCATTATATGCAAGCATCAACAATGTGAATACGGAAATTGAACTCACGAAGAAAACGACTTTAGAAAATATGAGTTTTGTTCATAACGTACAAAAAAATTTTGAACAAGTAACCGAGTGTACAAAAGAAGTTAAAGATTTTAGCAAGCAGATTATTGACGGTATTGATAGTACGAGTGCAGAAATGAACGGCGCAGCAGAAGGCGTCCATTCAATCGCTAGTGTCGTGGATTCGTTTGGTGAGAAAATTCATGGGCTGAATCAAAAGATGAGCTTGAAATCTATCATTGTTTGCAATATCATAGATTTTTTGCAACAAATGGAGAATATGTTGGCAGAATCCTTGAAAAATAAAGATAAAATAAAAAAATAGAGTATATTTTTATGTAAAAGTCAGGTTGTGGGATAGCACCCTTAATGCAAACTCCTGGATAAACCAAATTTTATAATCTATCAATCAGGCTTTTAGACACACCTGTCATCCTAACTAATTGTCTTATCGTAAAATCCGCCCCTTGGTTCTTATTATATTTTATATATTGTAATCATTTTTTAACCAATGGTATAATCTATACATGTGAGAATCTAAGGTTACTCAAAACGTAAAGGCGGGAATAAATTATAATGAATGTTAAATTTTCTCCTTCGCTGATGTGTATGGACTTGATGAATATTGAGAGCGAGATCAAAAAGTTAGATACAAAAGCGGATTATTATCATGTGGATATTATCGACTGGCATTATTGCAAGAATATGTCGCTAGCACCTTGTTTCATAGAAGCCATTCACCGGATAACGAATGTACCACAGGAGGCGCATTTGTACGTAGATAACATTGATACCGATCTAATCGATTTATGCATTGAAAGCGGTGCCGAGATCATTACTATGCCACCAGAAGTTATTGAAAGGAACGCTTTTCGCCTAATACGTCAGATTAAAAAAGCAGGAAAGAAAGTGGGGATTTTTATCAATCCGGCTGTGAACCTGCAGGTTATAGAACCGTATATAGATTTAATAGACAGGCTTTTAATTATGACGGTAGATCCTGGATTTGCCGGCCAAAAATTCGTTTTGCAGACATTAGATAAAATAAAGCTAGCGAGCAAATGGAAAAAGCAATTGGGATATCAGTATGAAATAGCTGTAGACGGCTGTTGCAACGAAAATTATTACAAAAAACTTTATGACGCTGGAACAGAGGTTTTTATCGTCGGAAGTAGCGGATTATTCGGCAAGGATCAGGATACGTTGAAAGCATTGGAAATTGCAGAGCGTTTTATCAATGAAGCAACTGTATAAGAAAAGTTTGTGTTTCCTGTCCACTTATTGAAATGGAAACGTATTTAAAATATACATTAAAAACGAGCCAAGATACATTCTTGGCTCGTTTTTATATCTCGAAAAAGAGACGTTTTAGCTTACTGATCAATTTTTGATTTTAAAAGGTTTTTGGAATCATAGTACAGCCTCACATAGAAACGAGGCATTACAATTTGTTAATTGCGCATATTCAGTATTTTCATTTTTCGCTATTCCAATAAACTTCCATGGCTTCATTTAATCGCCACCATTCTTCATAACGCTTATTATAAATTTCAGCTAAATCTAGATTCGGCTGAATAGGGGCTTTGATTTTTACCGCCATATCAAAAGCTTCGTTATAATCTTTATATACGCCTGCACCTATTCCTGCTGCAATAGCTACCCCCAAAGCTCCAGTTTCATCGCAATCGACAATTTCAACAGGAATTTGCACAACATCGGCAAAAATTTGTGTCCACACTTTACTTTTTGACATACCACCAGTCAACCGAATAACCTTTCCCGGCAATCCAGATTTTCTCAAAAAATCAATATGGTATTTATGAATAAATGCTATTCCTTCCACTACCGCATAACACATATCAGCAAAAGATGTATGTGCGTCTATATTGAAAAAAGCTGCTTTAGCATTTACATTAAGACTTGGTGAAGCAACATATGGTAAGAAAAACACTTTAGCCTGCTTTGGTGAAACACTTTGAATCTCTTCATTTAATACATCAAACATCGAAATACCTTTTTCTTTAGCCATTACCTTAGCTCTATCACACAAAGTTGTCGTAAACCATTCATAATTCGATGCAGAAGCTCCTGTATATGAACAATTCAAATATTCACCTTTCTTAATATATGGCATATTAGATGAAGCACTCGGTATAATTTTTGACGAGTGTGTTTCGTTGATACACCACGACCCAGCGATTGACGTAACGACACCATCATTGACAGCACCAGCTCCTACTAAACATGCTAAAATATCCATCATCCCAGCCACTACTGGTATTCCTTCATATAATCCTGTTTCCGCAGCTGCCTTCGCACTGACCTTACCCACAACTTCGTCTGGGCTTGAAGCCATTTTAGGCAGTTTATCAAACATTTCTGGAATACCATATAACTCCATCAATTGTTTAGAATATTCCATCGTATCCAAATCTACCATAAATGATCCGCCAAATACATTAAGATCCGTTGCAAATACATTTGTTAACCGATACATGATATAATCTTTAAACATCAAGATACCACCGATATCATTGTAAACTTTTGGTTCATGTTCTTTATACCAACGTAGAATCGGTCCTGGTTCTCCTGCAAATAAAGTACCTTTTACAATTTTATTAATTTTTTCATAATTCCCATTTTTCTTATACAAATCCAGAATTTCATTTGCACGATAATCTTGTGAAAAACATCCCGGAGCAATTGCTAAACCACTTTTATCTAGAAAAGTTACACCGTTACCAAAAGAAGTAACCCCAATACCAGCAATATCAGCTGCATTTATATTCGCTTTTGCAATTGCTTCTTGAATACATTTTGAAATAAGCAACCACAATTCATCTACATCGAATTCTTCAAAACCACTGCCTCGATCAACCCGCATACTTCTCATGCTTGGTGTAGATGTAACTGATACAACTTGTCCATTGTCAGTAAAAACAACGACTTTACTCGAAGTACATCCAGCATCAATGCCAATCAAATATTTACTCATTTTTTACACTCCTTTTCCTTAAATTACATATTTATCTTTTCTTGCATAATTTTTATTTAACGCATCAACATACCGCCAGTTGCATCCAATGTAATTCCCGTAAGATAGTCTGCTTTATTTGAAGCCAGAAAAGCAACGCCATAGGCAACTTCTTCTGGCCTTGCTACGCGACCTAGCGGTATTCGGTCCTCATAATAGTTGCTTTTTTCTTTTATGGCCTCTCTTATCAGTGGAGTATCCATGATTCCTGGCGCTACCGCATTCACATGAATCCCATAACCAGCCATTTCACGTGCCAAAGAAATCGTAAAAGAGACCAACCCACCTTTTGATGCTGCATAATGTGCATGGCCTGTGGTCGATCCATGAAAGGCCGCCTGGGATACAATATTTACGATTTTCCCCTTCTTACTATTCGCTAATAAATGTTTCACAAATAATTTACACATAATAAACGGCGCAACTAAATTCATCTCTAGTGTATGCCTAAAATCAGCTTCATCCATATCGACGACATAGGCCTGCGGCCAAACTGCAGCATTATTGATAAGCACATCTAATGTCTGATAGTGTTCAATCGATAGAGCAAATATCTTATCAATATCCCTTCTTTGCAAAAGATCTGCCACAACACCAATTGCATCTATAGCATACTTTGCACGCAGTTCATCAGCATATTCCATTGCTTCCTGCTCGTTTCGACTTACAACAATTAAATTTGCTCCTTCGCCTGCCATAACCTCACAGATGGCCCGCCCCAACCCTTTTGTTCCACCACTCACCAGAACATTTTTGCCTTTTAAACCAAAATCCATATTTCTCTCCCCACTTTAGTGCTTATTCACAATAAATCTCGACATTTCTCCATCTAAATATTTAATTATTTCCTTTGATAAAAGCTTTGGTGAATTTAAAAACGCATCTACTGTCCCTCCCGCTAAATGTGGAGTCACCGTAACATTAGGCAATGTCAATAGCGGATAATCCTTAGGCGGCGGTTCAACATCAAATACATCAAGAGCCGCACCAATCATATGCCTGGATAATAAAGCTTCATATAAAGCTTTTTCATCAACAAGTCCTGACCGTGCTGTATTAATAAAATATGCACCAGGTTTTAACATTCGAAGAAAATCAGCATTAATCATTCGTTCTGTTTCTTTATTAAGCCGTGTATGAATTGTTAAGAAATCCGCATTTTGCGCAACTTCTTCTAATGAAGCCAATTTTATATAATCGGGTACTTCTTTAATATAAGGATCATAGCCTACAATCTTCATCTCAAAACCATGCAACCGTTGTGCAACTTTTTGACCCACTTGACCTAGTCCAATAATTCCTACTGTTTTCTCATTGAGATCTGGTACAACCGCTACATTTGTGTAATCCCTTATCCAATGACCGTTCTTCATATTCATGTGGCTTTTCGCAATGTTGCGACACTCACAGATAAGCAGCCCAACCGTGAAATCTGCTACAGCAGTTGCATTTCTGCCCGGCGTATTATAGACTAAGATTCCTTTCTCTGTTGCGTAATCCACATTAATATTTTCATACCCGCTTCTCAACACACCAATAATCTTTAAATTTTTACAAGCATCTATAACTTTGCGTGAGACCGGGCAAAACTGCGTAATGATAATATCTGCATCCTTAACTGCTGCTATTATTTCATCTGGCACATCATAAACTTCACTGCCATTTGTTTCTACTTGTAAATTAATATGCTGCAATTCTTCATAAGAACTCTGCTGCCACTTCACTGTTTTTACCGTAATTCCCTTTGCCACAAAATTTTCAAATCCTTTTTCTATCATATTTGCTGGAATCAGCAAATCCCCTATACCTACAATTTTCATGTATATCGTCTCCTCTCGTTTATAGGACTTTAACTACCAATTCACCTTGCCAATTAAATATTTGGTTGTATACAAAAAAACGGTAATAAGTCGTAGGTTAGCGCCTATGACTTATTACCGAATTCTAATCACATTCCGATATCTAATATTTTGTTGTAATTTTTTTACTTTTCTGAAAACATTTTATCTATTCTTTTAGGTATAGCTGAACCAAACTTGACATTCCCCCATTTATCCCAAACTTTCATTTTGATCAAAAACATTTATAAATTCCATAGGCGTTTTTGCTCCTATTAACTCAGCTACTTTTTTCTCTTGTTTCAATATTCTAAACAATTCTGTCACTATATTAACGTCATGCTCTCCAATCGCCAACATACATATCAATTTAACTTTTCTTCCTTCACTATCCCATTCGACCGCATTTTTAAGTCGTAAAAATATGATGCAAGAATTGTTTACATAAGCAGACATTCCATGAGGAATCGCTATTTCACCTTTAAAATAGGTGGTATTCATTTTTTCCCGCTCTACCACAGATTCAAGATATTCCTTTTTAATATATCCATTATTAAATGCCAGCGCACACATGCGCTCTAAGATTTGCTGCTTTGCCGTCAAATCAAAATCCAATAAAATTGAATCTTCCCTTACTATGCTTCTTATTTTCATCAAAGAATTGGGTTTTAAAATATAATCCAGAAAAATTTTATTGTTATTTATAAAATCCTTTTCAAAAGAAATAAATTTTATCCCCTCGATTCCAGGATTTATAGTTCCAACGATAGCCACAATATTATATTTCAATTTCAAACAATCAATTTTTTTCTTTAGATCCTCTTCAACCATTCCTAATGTAAATATTTTTAAATAACTATACCTATCTGATAGAACCGCTTTTATATTTTCTGCCATTCCTTGCCCAGTAAGACACATAGTAACTACTGCCGGAGGTTTTTGGGACTTATTATCCGGCACCATTTGAAATTTATACTTTAAATTAACCAATTCATAATATATATCATCTAAATCTTTCTCTTCTATATAGACTTTTCTTACAGCTTCCAATACAGTAAGGATATCGATTCTGTCAATCGTACGTGTCTTTATCCCCGTTCTTTTATTTATAACATCGCCGACATTGACCAAAGACCCCATGTCTACCAAAAACAAGATTCCCTTTCCTGTATTTATTATTTTTGCTATTTCTATAGTTTTTTCAAATATCTTAGAAGGATTCACAGCCAACGGCATATCAATAGCAATCGGGAAATGTATATTCATAAGCTCATTAACTACCTTTAACATTTCTGTCGCTATTTTGCCGTGACACATGATGATAATTCCTATTTTATTTTTTTTCTGCTTAACTTCAAGCAATTTTTTTATATACATTGCGATAAAGCTTATTTCATCTTCTGGTATTTGAATTCTTTCTCTATTTTCAATTTTTAAAGCCAATTGACACGCCAGTTCATATTCTTCTTTCATATTTTTTCTTATATATAGAGAATTAGGATTTATTATTTCTACCTTAAAACGTATCCGCTTTATCGCCTCATTTATATGAATAGCCAAATACAAAATAATATTCCCATTTATTGCACACTGCGGATATTTTACCTTTAACTCTATAACAAATTCTTTGAGAATATCAATAATAGAATCTTTTACAACATATTTCAGATTATCCAGACAAGCAACTTCATTTTTTATATTTGCATCAAAATCCATCATATTAAAATTTTTAATAATAAATGTCCACATAATTTTTTCGATTTCATCTGGGGATAAATCTAAATTTTTAAGTTTCTGATATTTTTTTTCTATTTTTTGATAGATATCCTCTGGTAGTGAATATTTCGTTTCCTTCATTACATTGTGATCCACAACCATAGCGTCTGTATTATTTTGAGGAATCAAAAGTTTATCTTTTATAATCCTATTTAATTCAGACATATCATACGTATCCACACTGGCATCTTCACTAAAAAAATTATTGTACAATATCTCATTTAACCCTATATCGATCTCATTTTTTCCTGAATTTATTTTATCTATATAAGCATTGGCACAAGTAACCTGTATTTCACTCTTAATTTGCCCTATATTCCCCTGATAGTCTTTTAAAATAAACGATTTAATTATTTTTTTATTTAAAAAAATTTTAGAATTAATTCGATTTGCTTCTACCTGAAAAAATTCATAAATCAACTGAACTTTCTCACTGACAGATCGATTCTTCAGCGACGGCATCGAAATAATCATAGGAATCCTTCGCCGGAAACTTGTGAGCAAAGTTGATTCTATATTTTCCGTAGTAGCCCCAATAAAAAAAATGCGGGCCTTTCTTTCGCCTGATGTTTCTCCTAACCTTCTGAAAATGCCTTTATCCAATAATGAAAAAAGAATTTCCTGCCCTTTGGGTGGCAACCTGTGTATTTCATCTAAAAAAAGTATATTATTATCGGCTTTTTCCACAAGACCTTCTGTATCTGTATCTGCCCCGGTAAAAGCCCCTTTTTTATACCCATATAAGATAGACAACAATAATTGTGGGTTATCTGCATAATCCGCACAGTTTAACGACATAAACGCAGCATCTTCAGCGATAATATTCTCTTGAATAGCATACTTATGCATATATTCCACAAAAAGCGTTTTCCCTGTACCACTTTCGCCTATGATGAGCGTTGCCAACCCAAAAGGTGGATATCGTACAGACGCTTTCGCTTGTTTTATACAATTTTTAAGGCTTCTATCATACCCGACCAAGTTGCTAAAAATATCGTTTTTCTTATCTTGTGGTAGTTGCACCGGCTGCTGCTTCTGTAATTTCAAATCAACTTCATAGTTGTCAAGTGCTTTATTTATATAAGGTACAGACACTTCAAAGCCCAGCTTAGCAAATTCCATACTGATCTGTTTTGAATTCATATTATTATTTTTCTTTTTTAAAGAATGTATAATCTCCAAGATCGAATTTTTTTTTCGTTCTCTTGAATTTGGTATATTTAATTCGTTTCTGACATTGGTCACCGTTTCTCTCAATACAGAAATTTTCTGTGATATTTCTTCATCACTCAATGGCTGTGTAATATCTTCGCGTTCAATAATTTCTTTGATTTTTTTTAAGGTATTTTCGTTCATGGTATTTTCACCACCCCTAATATATATTGAATCCGCTGACATAGAAGTTTCCGTTTCGTAATTCAGCCGGCATTAACTACTATTGTAATCCTAATAATACTACACTTTATTATATTCTAGCTATTGGTATTTACTGTTCACCTCAAAGATCGGGACATATCACAAAAATATAACATTTATAATTGCCATCACATAAAATCTTGTTCTTTTATTTCTAGATTTTAAAACAAGCCCCTAATCCAAATTAGGGGCTAAATAGTTTGTACTAAAAAAGGATAAGTACCTCTGGACTTTTTGTATTTTCTAAACTCTATCAGAATGTAAAACTTCCGATGTACTTACCATTCTCTTAT
>JARBTT010000027.1 GCA_029240055.1 Anaerosinus sp. | reverse complement strand
GTAGATTTTTTTGCTGGCGTATCGGTAATCAACTGTGGTCATTGCAACCCAGAAATCACCGATAAAATTTGTGAACAGGTCAAAACCTTACAACATGTTTGCAATATTTATCTAACTGAAAACTTCGTTAACTTAGCCGAAAAGCTAGCTCAGATAACGCCTGGCGATCTACAAAAAGCTTTCTTTTGTTCCACTGGAACAGAAGCAAATGAAGGTGCGGCTCTTCTCGCTTCTATCTACACTGGTAATAGCGAATTTATTTGCTTGCGAAACGGCTTACACGGGCGTACAAAACTAACCATGAGCATGACCGGTATCAGTATGTGGCGCACCGATCCAAATCCGGTTGGCGGCATCAGCTTTGCTCCAAACCCTTATTGTTATCGCTGTCCGCTTGGTAAAAAATATCCTGAATGTAATCTCACTTGTGCGAATGCAGTTGAAGATGTAATCAAAACAAATACCTCCGGTAATGTTGCTGCATTCTTCGCCGAACCCATTCAAGGCAACGCCGGTATCATCACACCACCAAAAGGATACTTCAAACGAGTGAAAGAAATTTTAGATCACTATGGGATTTTATTGGTAGTTGATGAAGTACAAACAGGCTTTGGTCGAACTGGTAAAATGTTTGCAATTGAAAATTTTGAGGTTACTCCAGACATCATGACTGTTGCAAAAGCACTTGGTAACGGCACTCCAATCAGTGCATTTATTGCAACAGCAAAAATTGCTGATTCTTATACTCGTCCTGGCGCTTCCACCCTTGGTGGTAACCCTGTATCCTCAACCGCTGCTCTCGCAACACTCGATTATATTGGAAAAAATAATTTACTACAAAACGCATTAGAACGCGGGGCACAATTGAAAGCTGGATTAGTACGATTACAAGAAAAATATCCATTCATCGGCGATATTCGCGGCTTAGGCCTGATGATCGGCGCCGAAATCGTGCATCCTGATAAAACGCCAGCAGGTCAAGAAGTAGATATCATTCTCGAAGAAATGAAAGATCGTGGCTTCATTATTGGTAAAAATGGTATCGAACGCAATGTCATCGCTTTCCAGCCGCCGCTTATCGTAACGGAAGAAAACATAAATATTATGTTAAATGATTTAGATGACGTACTGAAAGCGATAAAATTATAGTAAAAAAAATAAAAACTGGGACAAAATAGTTTTGAGATCATCTCAATAAACTACTTTGTCCCAGTTTATTTTACACTACTGTTACTTAGCTTCTTATAAATATAGCAATGGTTTAAATAAAATTTTAGCCTTTTAATCTTTTTAATGTTTCCAAAATTAATTTCGCATGCGGCACTACTGTATTTAAAGACAACATTTCATGCGGACTATGCACACCTGTAAGTGTAGGTCCTATCGAAATCATGTCAAGGTCAGGATTCTTCTCGTAAAACCAGCTGCATTCGAGGCCAGCATGAATGGATTCAGACTTCATTGGCTTTTTATTTTGTTCTTCAAATATTTCTGCTACAAGCGGTGCTAATTTACTAGCTGCATTTGCCGGCCATCCTGGTGATTGCGCAGAAAAAATAGTTTTAAAGCCACAAAGCTCAGCTAACTTAGTAGTTTCTTGTTTGATTTCTTTGATATAGCTATCAACAGCGCTACGTGGGTAAACTTGAATATGTAGTTCATCCTCACTCGTAGTAATCGTACCTAAATTAGAAGATGTTTCTACCAATCCATCGATTGTTTGGGACATGGTAATAACACCGTTTTGCACAAGGCATATAAAGTTAACGGTTCCTTTGCAATCTTCACTAGATAACACCAACTTTGGCATTGTTGTTGGCGTAAATTCTAAGTAATACCCTTTTTCAATATTACCAAATGCATTATGAAGATACTCATTCATTTTCGCAATCACATTATTTACTTTATAAATATCTAAATCTCTAATTACAATTGTACTTGTTGCACTAGCTGGAATTGCATTACGTGCTGTCCCACCATGAATTTCCGCTAATTCAAAATCAATTCCAGCATTTTTCATTGCATCTAATGCAAGCCCAAGAACACGAATTGCATTTGCGTGACCTTTGTTAATTTCCATACCAGAATGACCACCCAATAAACCTTTAACAGCAAACTGATAAGGTGCAGTATGATTTGGTTTTAACCAAACTGGAACACGTTTTACATCTATATTAATACTACCAGCGCTACTAATAGTAACGATATCGACATCTTCAGAGTCACAATTAATTAAATATCCACCTTCTAGATATTTTTTATCCAATGCCTTTGCACCAGTCATCCCATTTTCTTCATCAACGGTAAAAATCACTCTAATTGGGCCATGGTTCTTCGCCACTTGCAAAATATAGAGTGCCGTTGCAATACCAATGCCATCATCTGCACCAAGGCTAGTTCCTTCTGCAGTCAAAACTTCACCATCATTCAGCAATTTAATAGCATCTGTAAGCGGATTATAATTTTTCCCATCTGTTCCCACACATACCATATCCATATGGCCTTGTATAATCGTCGTCAGTACATTTTCAAAACCAGCTGTTGCTGGTTTTTCAACGATAATATTATTCACTTCATCCTGGACAACTTGCAAACCAAGTTCTTTTGCTTTCTTTAATAAATATTCACTCACTGCTTCTTCATAGCCCGATTTACGTGGAATATTAGCTAACGCTTCAAATTCCGCTAGAATATGATCCAATATTTGTTGGTTTTCATCTGAATTTGGCATTCTTTATACCTCTCTTATCCTTACTATAATACTATATATCATATCACTTATTCCGCAAATATTCAGCAAATTTTATCATGAAATATTATTCTGTTCAATCACACTTTCCCTTGTTATAATAAACTTTATATAAGAACAGCAAGCGAGGTTACATATGTTAAACCAAAATAAATTTCAAAATTACATCATTACAGCGGCTGATACAGACTTAACAATAGAAGCATATTTAAAACAAGTACTGCATTTTTCTAATCGAACCATACAAAAATTAACACGTGCGAAGGGAATTTTCATTAATAAAAAAGGCACTTTTTTAAAACGTCCTTTAAAAGAAAATGATGTCCTGCGAGTTTTAATACTAAAAGATCATGACTATGGTGTTACTCCCGAGAATGGCAATATAGAAATACTGTATGAAGATGAAGATACGATTGTATTAAATAAACCGCCATTTCAACTGGTTCACCCAGCAGGAAACACAACAAATAATACACTAGCGAATTACTTAGCATATTATTTTCAGTCAAAGAATATCCTGGCAACCATTCGCCCTATTCACCGTTTGGATCGCGATACTTCCGGTTGTATCATGTTTGCGAAAAGCGCGTATGCACAAACCCAGCTAGACGATCAATTAAAAGCACGGATGCTAAAGCGCAATTACTCCGCTTTGGTTCGTGGTCATATAGAACCTCGCGATGGAACGATTGAACAACCGATTGGTAAGCATCCTACAAAAGCAAATCAACGAGCTATTAATGCAAATGCTGACACAGCGATTACGCATTACCAAACAATTACTACCTATTCACCAACTTGCACTATGGTAGCACTAAATCTAGACACCGGTAGAACACATCAAATTCGTGTTCATCTCGCGTATTTAGGATATCCAATCATTGGTGACAAAATGTATGGAACACGTTCTAGCCTAATTGCCCGCCAAGCACTTCACGCTGACTCTATTACATTTCAACATCTAAAAACAGGCGAGATGATAAAAATAGTGGCACCACTCCCCACTGATATGGAAAAATTAATTGCATTTTACAAATCATGAAAATAATACTGTATATAAATACAATCACACTTAGTTTTGGGGAACTATACATAGCACCCCTTATCAAACTTCAATAAAAAATAAAGCGACTGTGATTACATAAGCATAATCATAGTCGCTTTTTGTTATTATCGATCTTATCTCGCTTGTTTTTCATAAACTGGCATAGTATAAGAACACATTTCTTTGCTAATTTCTACATTATCCGGTACATAAAGAACACTCACATTCGTGATGCGCTGCACCCCACCATTTAAGACATAGCAAACCCCATTTAAAAAATCGCATAAACGACGTTGTTCCTTATTATCAACCTGCTCATAATTCACAACAACAGACTCTTTACTTTTCAAGCAGTCAGCTATTAAATTTGCCTGATCAAATGTCGTTGGCACAAAAACTTTAATTTTTAAGTCAGGGTTCGTATGTACAGTTAAAACCGGTCTCTCCATTTTATCTTGAGACTCAAAAATACCTGTTCTTTCAGTTGCCCTTTTAACAGGTTCTTCTCTTTTTACTTCTTCCTCTTCTTCTGGCATCAAAACATTCGTTAATTTATCAAGTAGGCTAGACATAACACTGCCTCCAAATCCATTCAAATTATTAATCTATTTTTATGTTTATTCGACGCCAATAAAAAATTTCCTGCAAAGGAAATGTTAAAATTCAACATTATCTTTACAGGAAATAAAAAATCAGTCTTTTATCCTAAAAACTTAGCTATTTTTACGATCACGACCACGTTGCGTTCTATCAAGAGTCGCTTTACGTAAACGAACATTTTCAGGCGTTACTTCTACTAATTCATCTTTATTGATATATTCAAGCGCTTGTTCAAGACTCAATAAACGAGGTGGAGTAATTCTAATTGCTTCATCAGAAGAACTTGTCCGCATATTTGATACGTGTTTTTTCTTACAAGGGTTAACATCCATATCGGTTTCACGAGAATTCTCACCAATAATCATACCTTCATAAACTGGTTGGTTAGCCCCTACAAACATTACCCCACGATCTTGAACAGTATATATACCATAGCCAGTAGTCTCACCTTGTTCGAATGCTACTAAAGCGCCGCGACTACGTCCTGGGATATCACCTTTAAACGGAACATAACCATGGAACAAGTGATGCATGATACCATTACCCTTAGTATTTGTTAAAAACTGAGAACGGAAACCGATAAGTCCACGAGCAGGAATTACGAATTCCATACGTAAATAACCGGATAACTCAGTCATGTTAACAAGTTCAGCTTTTCTAGTTCCAAGAGATTCCATTACTGTACCCATGAATTCTTGCGGAACGTCAATTGTCAATGCTTCCATTGGTTCACAACGTTGTCCATTGATTTCACGATAAATAACTTCTGGTTTACCAACTTGCAATTCGAATCCTTCACGACGCATTGTTTCAATAAGGATAGATAAATGAAGTTCACCACGACCAGAAACTTTAAATGTGTCTGCACTATCAGTTTCTTGAACACGTAAACTTACGTTTGTTTCTACTTCTTTGAATAACCGATCACGTAAATGACGAGAAGTTACAAATTGACCTTCTCTACAAGCAAAAGGACTTGTATTTACGCCAAATGTCATCGATAATGTAGGTTCATCTATATTAATGCTAGGAAGCGCTTCTGGGTTTTCGGCATCAGCAATTGTGTGACCGATACTAATATCACCAAGACCAGTAACAGCAACGATATCACCAAGTCCAGCTTCTTGTACTTCTACACGTTTCAACCCTTGGTATGTAAATAATTTACCAATACGTGCTTTTGTTTCAACGTCACCATTGATCACAACAACGCCCTGGTTAGCACTAGCTTTACCACGAATGATACGACCAATTGCCACACGACCAACGTATTCATCATTATCAAGCGTTGTTACCATGATTTGTAGAGGACCATTTAAATCGCCACTTGGAGCTGGGATTTCTTTAACCAATAAATCCATCAAAGGATTTAAGTTATCACTTTCGTCTACCATTTTCATTTTTGCGATACCAGCACGAGCTGCTGCATAAACTACTGGGAAGTCTAATTGATCATCATCCGCGCCAAGTTCCATAAATAATTCTAAAACTTCATCATAAACATCGTCCACACGTTGGTCAGGACGGTCAATTTTATTGATTACTACAATTGGTTTTAATTTTTGTTCTAAAGCTTTACGAAGTACATATTTTGTTTGAGGCATAGGACCTTCAAATGCATCAACCAATAATAAAACGCCATCAACCATGTTTAATACACGTTCTACTTCACCACCAAAATCAGCATGGCCTGGAGTATCAACGATATTAATTTTGATGTCATTATACATAACTGCTGTATTTTTAGAAAGGATCGTAATCCCACGTTCACGTTCCAAATCATTAGAATCCATTACACGTTCGGCTACTTGTTCATTTACGCGAAAAACACCATTTTGTTTTAACATTGCATCAACTAATGTAGTTTTACCATGGTCAACATGGGCAATAATTGCTACATTTCTTATATCTTCTCTTTTACTCATAATCAGCCTCCTAATATAATAAAAAAAGAATGCACTATTTCATGCATTTCTTTTAGTTTGCATACACTTCATCATATTATACAAAGTTTGTGATGTCAATCAAATTTTTTCATTATATGCTAAAAATAACAATATCTTTACAAAATATGCACAAGAGGCAGATATAATTAAATATCTGCCTCTTGCACTAATCTAAGTGGTCTTTCTTAAATATCATTCATTAATTTCTTCATATACCTTACTACTTTTTCAACTCTTATCGTTACATCACGTAACTTATCCGGTTCACGAAGGACAACGTTTAAAATACGTTTTTTAATTTGAATATATTCAGCTTCTGCTAAGCTTAAGAAATCTTCTAGGTCTTTGGCTACTGGTTCGATGGTAATATTGGATTCTTCTACCCGCCAATTACGCCCTTCAATAATCGCAGTATCACCATAACGAGGAATATACGTACTCGCTTTTATTTTTTCACCAATAAGATCAGCCAATGGATAGGACGCAACTGGCTCACCATGTACTAAAAAAATATTCGCTGGTTTCGGGTTATTGATATGGCTAAGCCACTCCATGATTTGATTACGATCTGCATGAGCGGAAAAGCCTTCTAAATTATAAATTTTTGCTTTTACGCTAACCTCTTCGCCCATGATCTTCACTCGTTTAATTCCATCAACGAGTCGTCTTCCCATGCTTCCTTCTGCTTGGTAGCCAACAAATAAAACACTAGACTCCGCTCGCCATAAATTGTGTTTTAGATGATGTAAAATACGTCCGGCATCTGCCATGCCACTTGCAGAAATAATAATTTTAGAGCCAGGCATATTGTTTAACGCTCTAGATTCTTCAGCCGTTTTAGCGATGATAAGGTGAGGCATTTCAGGCAAGCCACCGGTATTTGTTAATAATTTAGCAGACTCCTCATCATATTCTTGTGTATTATGAGCAAAAATTTGTGTAACAGCAATTGCTAATGGACTATCAATAACAACCGGAATATCTGGTATTTTTTTTGCTTCCCAAAGTTTATGTAAATAAAATAATAATGTTTGCGTACGTCCAACTGCAAAGGATGGAATAACAATATTTCCACCACGATCCACTGTATCGTTGATGATCTCCGCTAATTTATCTTCCTTATCATAATGCAAATGAAGTCGATTACCATAAGTAGATTCCGTAATGACATAATCTGCCCCATCAATAATGGTAGGATCTTTGATGATTGGTTGATCCGGTTGCCCCAAATCTCCCGAAAATAATAGTTTAACCATTTCATTATTTTCCGTAACAAAAATTTCTACAATCGCAGATCCAATGATATGCCCAGCATCTTTAAACCGAACCACTATCCCCGGGACTAGATTTAAGTCAACATTATAAGCAACTGGAGCAAAATGTGCTAAAGCCGCCAAAGCATCATCCATCGTGTATAAAGGTTCAACATACTGTTTTCCAGCACGCTCTCCTTTTCGATTCGCAATTTCCGCATCACTTTCTTGAATATGCGCACTATCAGGAAGCATAATACTACACAATTCGCTTGTTACCTTAGTAGCATAAACTTTTCCTTTAAAGCCTTGCTTGCATAATTTAGGAATTAATCCGCAATGATCAATATGGGCATGTGTAAGGACAACACAATCTATACTAGCCGGCTCATAAAGAAAGTTACGATAATTTAATGCTCTTACAGTTTTAGAGCCTTGAAACATACCACAATCAATTAGTATTTTCTTTCCTGCTACTTCAAGTAAAAAAGATGAACCTGTTACGACTTGAGCTGCGCCTAAAAATTGTAATTTCATGATTTCCCAGCCTTCCTTCTATAGCACATTTTTTTATTTTCATTATACCATAATAAACAAGTATCAGCTATTAATTTACATAATACTCTGATTATTTATGGTATAAAAATGACTACTGCTTTATTTGCAATAGTCATTTTCTTTATTCACCGATAGTTCTAACTTCTGGATGCAATTTTACACCATGTTTCTCGAAGACCATTTTCTGTACTTCTTGGATCAAATTTAAAACATCTTGTGCAGTAGCTTCATCAGCATTTACAACAAAGCCAGCATGCTTTTTAGAAATTTGTGCGCCACCAACTTTAAACCCCTTTAAACCTGTTTGTTCAATTAAGGTTCCAGCAAAATAACCCTCTGGGCGTTTAAAAGTACTACCGGCACTTGGCATTTCAAGTGGCTGTTTACTTTCACGTCGCAGCGTAAGATCATCCATCTTAGCTTCAATTTCTTTTTTATCACCACGAACCAAGGATAATTCCACTTCACAAATAACATAATGATTGCTTTGGAAAATACTATGGCGATAACCAAATTCAAGTTCATCCTTATGATACCGAACAACCTCACCATCTAACGAAACAGCCGTCACTGCGGTAATAATCTTACTGATTTCGCCGTCATAAGCGCCAGCATTCATGAAAACTGCACCACCAATGCTGCCAGGGATACCAATCGCAAATTCCATTCCACTCAACGAAAAATCCAATGCAAATTTGGCTACATCTTTTAGTAATGAGCCTGATCCAACGACGATATCTGCTCCCACTTGCTTCATATAAGACATGTTATCATCGAATTTGACAACAACACCACGGATTCCTTTATCTAAAACCAATACATTTGAACCATTTCCGAGCACTGTAAATGGCATTTGATATTTTTTAATTAATCTAAAAACATTTACAACCTCATCAACCGTAGCCGGTAGCACTAAAAAATCTGCTGGCCCACCAATTTTGAACGTGGTATGTTTTTTCATTGGTTCATTCAGTAGAACTTGCGACTTCGGTAATATTTTATTTAATTCTGCTATAAATTCATGATTGTTTTGCAAGATGAATTCATTCCTCCAATACCATAATACTACGAATATTTTTTATTATTCCTCTTCTTTTAAGTTTACGCCGCTAATCCATTGCTATTCAAAACGTTTTAAATTAGTATAACAAATACTTAGCATAATCCTGGAAAATTCTGCTGTTTTAAAGCTTCATAGGCAACAATGGCTACAGAGTTAGACAAATTCAGAGACCGTGCATCGCTAACCATTGGTATACGAATACAATTATCCCAATTTTCCTTTAAAATACTTTCTGGAATCCCCGCGGTTTCTTTACCAAAAACCAGCAGATCATCTGGGGTGAATTTTACTTCACTATAAGGTTTTGTCGTTTTCGTTGTATTGTAATAAAAATTATGACCTTGATATTTTGCTAATACCTCAGCAAAATTTTCATGATAATGCACTTTTACTAAATGCCAATAATCAAGTCCTGCTCTTTTTAAGGACTTATCATCAACTGAAAAACCAAGTGGTTTTACTAAATGAAGCTCACACCTTGTTGCCGCGCAAAGCCTAGCAATATTTCCCGTGTTTCCTGGGATTTCTGGTTCAATCAATACGATATGCATAACTACACCTCTATAAAAATTAGTTTTAATCTATTTTTAGCTACGTACAAAATGTACAGTCTTAATATATTCCACAAAAAAGAAAAAAATCCTACTTTAATTAGTAGGATTTTTTCTTTTACTTCACATTTCAAACATATGATTGTTTAGAATCTAAAGTCACGCTTGCCTGCATGCAGTTCTATCAAATGCTCTTCAGCAATTTTTCTTACTTTTTCATTTGTAATACGCGGAATTTCATCTAAAATTACTTTTTCACCTTTTTTCTTTGTATCCTTAGATGCATAGTCTTCCAAGTATTCCTTGAGTGTCATCAACGCATTTGGTTGACAACAATTCACAATCTGTCCTGATTTCACAAGTTTCATAAACCGATCACCTGTACGCCCTTCACGATAACAAGCAGTACAGAAACTAGGAATATACCCCAACCCTAGTAACCAATTCACGATTTCATCAAGCGTACGTGTATCATTTACATCAAACTGCGCTGAATTATCATCTTCTGCTTCTGGCTCTACATAGCCACCAACACTTGTACTAGAACCACCACTAATTTGTGATATACCTAATTTCAAAACACGTTTACGTATGTTTGGAGACTCACGGGTAGAGACGATCATACCAGTGTAAGGAACAGCAATACGGAGAATGGCAACGATTTTTTCAAAAACATCATCAGAAATTGCGTTGCTAAAATTTTCTGGATCAATATCATCAGCGGGACGAATCCGAGGGACACTAATCGTATGTGGCCCAACCCCCATCGTTGCTTCTAAATGTTCTGCATGCATAAGCAGTCCAATAAAATCATAACGATACATATTCAATCCAAACAAAACACCAACACCAACATCATCAATTCCACCTTCCATCGCACGATCCATCGCTTCTGTATGGTAGGCATAATCACGTTTTGGACCTGTTGGATGAAGTTCTTCATAGCTTTTTTTATTATAAGTTTCTTGGAATAGAATATAGGTACCAATGCCAGCATCTTTTAACTTACGATAATTTTCCACTGTAGTCGCCGCAATATTTATATTAACCCGACGAATTGCACCATTTTTATGTTTAATGCTATAAATCGTTTTGATACTATCAAGCACATATTCGACTGGATTGTTAACTGGATCTTCACCAGTTTCTAACACCAATCGTTTATGCCCCATATCTTGCAGGGCAACAACTTCACGGGCAATATCTTCTTGAGAAAGTTTTTTACGAGAAATACTTTTATTTTTTAAATGATAAGGGCAATATACACAACCATTAACACAGTAATTTGATAAATATAATGGAGCAAACATTACAATACGATTTCCATAAACTTTTTGTTTTATTTCTTGCGCTAAAGTAAACATTTTTTCAATTTCGTCTTCTAAATCACATTCCAATAAAACAGCTGCTTCTTTATGCGACAAACCTTTACAATCTTTTGCCCGTTCAATGATACTATCGATTAATTCACGATTGCTTTTATTGGCTTTTGCATATGCAATCGTATCTAAAATTTCTTGATCATCAATAAATTCTGTTGCAACTTTTGATTTCATATTATACATTGTAAAAACTCCTCTTTGCTTTTCATAGATTTTCATGATACCAAAATAAATTATACTGTTATGCTATTTCAGTTTCAGCTTACACTTTTGAATATACCGTCTTACTGCTCACATTTGGCAACATACCTAATTTACCGGAAAAAGCACTAATAACATCGGCTGGTGCATCCATTACAATGCTAATGACAGAAACATTTTTCTTATGATAAGGAATTCCCATTCTACCTACAATATAATCGCCATATTCTTGAATAATAGCATTTAACTTTCCGACCGACTCTTTACTACTGAGCATAATCCCAATCAAGGCAACACGTGTTTCCATAAGTAAATCCTTTCTTTTTTAAAAATAACAAAAAATCCCTGTACCCCAAAACGGGCACAAGGATAGCTTATCAAAACAGAAGAATGCCTACATCACGTATCATTCCTAACACATTTCAACTATTCTATCGCCTTCTCATTTGGGACAAACCCTCATGCTGTCAGCACGATAACAATTTTTAAAAGGATGGTTTACCGTCAGATAACCATTAGTTATCTTAACGATGCACCTTAATTACAATTAAGTATACTCCCAAATTCAGCAAAAAGCTATACTTTTTACCCTAAAAAAGAAGAAGCTGTTACATTTTCATGTAAAGCAGCTTCTTTCTTCTTGATCAATCTATTCTAATACAGCACCCTTACTAGCCGAAGTTGCTAAGCGTGCATAACGAGATAAGTAGCCTTTTGTTATTTTTGGTGCTGGTTGTACCCAAGCCGCTCTACGTTTTTCCATTTCTTCATCGCTGATTAATATAGCAAGCTTACGATTAGGAATGTCTATATCAATAACATCCCCTTCTTGCACAAGAGCAATTGGGCCACCTGCCATCGCTTCTGGAGAAACATGTCCGATACAAGCACCACGAGTCGCGCCACTGAAACGACCATCCGTAAGAAGAGCTACTTTTAAGCCCATACCTGTAATTACCGCAGTTGGATTCAGCATTTCACGCATACCAGGGCCACCCTTTGGACCTTCATAGCGAATAACGACTACATGACCATTTTTAATTTGTCCAGCAACAATTGCTTCAATCGCGGCTTCTTCTGAATCATATACCTTGGCAGTACCTTTATAAACTAACATATCTTCTGTAACAGCACTTTCTTTCACAACAGCATAATCCGGTGCTAAGTTACCCTTTAATATTGCAATGCCACCTTTATTACGATACGGTGCATCCACTGTTTTAATTACTTCCGGACGCGTAATTTCAGCATTTTGGATGCGATCGCCAAGGTTGCCAGTTACTGTAACTGCATCTAAATGAAGTAAATCTTTACGAGCCAATTCATGCATAACAGCATTTAACCCGCCCGCTTCATTTAAATCTTGCATATGATGTGTACCACCAGGACTAAGCTTAGTAATATAAGGCGTTCTTGCACTAATTTCATCAAATAAAGGTAATGGCAATTCAATACCTGCCTCATGAGCAATTGCAGTTAAATGAAGTACAGTATTGGAGGAACCACCAATTCCCATATCAACTGTAATTGCATTTTCAAAAGCTTTTTGCGTCATAATATCACAAGGTTTGATATCTCTTTTTACTAAATCTAAAATTACTTGTCCAGCTTTCTTAGCCAGCATTCTTCTAGCACCAAATTGTGCTGCAGGAATTGTACCATTTCCAGGCAGCCCCATCCCTAAAACTTCTGTTAAAGAATTCATCGTATTCGCAGTAAACAAGCCGGAACAAGACCCACAACCAGGACAAGCAGATTTTTCTAGATCAGAAAGTTCGTCCGCTGTAATTTTACCAGCTTCAAACTTGCCTGCTGCTTCGAAGATACTACTAACACTAATATCTTGTTCTTTATAGCGACCAGCCATCATTGGCCCGCCACTTACAACTACACAAGGGATATTTAATCTAGCCGCTGCCATAAGCATCCCAGGAACAACTTTATCACAGTTAGGAATAAGCACTAAGCCGTCGAAGCCATGACCAGTTGCTACAGCTTCAATGGAATCAGCAACAAGTTCACGACTTGCCAAGGAAAACTTCATTCCTTGATGTCCCATCGCAATACCATCACAAACACCAATTGCTGGAAATTCCATTGGCGTACCACCAGCAGCAGCAACACCAAGTTTAACCGCCTCAGCAATTGTTTTTAAATGAAAATGACCTGGAATAATTTCATTGAATGAATTTACAACACCAATCAATGGCTTTTCCAAATCTTCTGGGCCGTATCCCATAGCATAGAATAAAGATCTATGTGCTGCACGTGTTGAGCCTTTTTTAACAATATCACTTCTCATATATCTTCCCACCTGTTCTTTTTCAAATCAAATTAATACAACAAATGATAAAACCTGAAACACTGTTCATAAATAGTGTATACAACTTTACACTTTTGCCGTAAATATAATTAATTCCATGTTAAATTTGATAATCCTTCTAAAATTGCTTTATTCATAATAAAAATTTTTATTATTTTTAATTTTTATTAGAATTCAATGCCACGCTGTGCTTTTATGCCTGCTTTATAAGGATGTTTTACTTCTTTCATTTCTGTGACTAAATCTGCACAGGCAATAATTTCTTCTTTGGCATCACGCCCAGTAATCACTAAATGCATCTGCTTTGGTTTTAAAGCAATCATTTCTAATACCATGTCAACTTCAATTAAGCCAAATTTAATCGCATAGTTTAACTCGTCTAAAATAATCATATCCCAACAACCCGATTCCATTTCTTGTTTCGCTATTTCTATCGTTTTCTGGGCCGCCAACCTATGTTTTTCTGACTCTGCCTCCTGCTCTCGTTGGGTAAACCCTTCCCCCATTTGCCGAATAACAAGATTAGGAGCCAATTGTTGCATTGCTTTTAATTCGCCATATTTCCAGTTTCCTTTGATAAACTGCAAAATCAAAACTTTTAAACCATTTCCCCATGCCCTAAGTGCCAATCCTAACGCTGCTGTTGTCTTTCCTTTACCATTTCCTGTATTAATAATAGTCAACCCTTGTATATTTTCCATTTTATTTCCTTTCATATATAATAGATAGATATTTTAAAATTCACAAAACGTGTTATACTATATGTTACCACAAATTCAAGGAGTACTTATGAAAAAATTTACAATTATCATCACGATAGTGGCAATAGCCGCTCTCCTATATATCTTTGATCATAGACAACCCCGGAAAGAAATTCCATATGAAAGTAATGTTGAATTAATTAAGCAAACAAATTTAGAAAAAGATATAGTGCCACATACAAATAAACCAGTATCGATCAATCACTACGATAAAGAAAAGCCGGCTAGCACAACACCTCTTTTACTTTGGCATACAGTTGCTGGTGCTGTTTTTTATGAATTAGAAATACTAAATGCTCTACCAGAAAACCCCAATGGAGTTTCTATTTCTGAACACCGTATTTTTAGTACCAGAGACATATTCACTAATGGCTATTATGCTGATTTATCAACTTATTTAGACACAAATAAAAACTTTTATTGGCGGGTTCGCGCTTTAGACTATGATGGGAATGCCCTCGGCGTATTTTCTGACGCTGAACAGATTATCATAAATCCAAATTTAAAAATTGCACAAAAACCAATTATCAATAATATCGATCGTTTAACTGACATGCCTATCCCATTATATCCAGTGTATAACTGGATTCCGATACATAATATTGTAGATTATGAATTAGAGTTGTTATCTAGCCCTCCTGATGTCGAAAATGGCATCATACCTTCTGAAGATCGTATTTGGAGCAAAGTTGTCAATAATACCTTAGACTGCTATGACGATTTCGCTCGTTTATTATCACCAGGCACCTATTATTGGCGCGTTCGGGGCATTGATGAGAATGGCGATACCATTGGTGAATACTCTGATACTGAAAGTTTTGTTGTCACGGAACAACCACATCGTGTAGAAGTCGCTACATTTGGCGACAGCATTACGCATGGCGGTGGCGCACTTTCTTATTCACCAGCAAATTTAGAATATAGTTATCAAACTTATTTAGAGTTTCCTACACTCAATCTCGGTAAAAGCGGTGATACTTCTACCAGTATGGCAGAACGCTTTGATAGCGATGTCCTACCATTTCGTCCCAAAAATTTGCTGATTCTCTGTGGATCAAATAGCATTCGCGCGGGCACTCCAGCAAATGATATCATCAACGACTTATTAACCATTCGAACAAAATGCTTTATCTATAATATTCGCCCCATTTTCCTTACACTCATGCCATTAAATCCTGATAACATTTATAAGGCATTCGGCACTGAAACAGCGCCTAATTGGAAGCTTGAAATGATAGGAGTAAATGATTTTATCCGAAAACAACAATATTATATTGATATAGAACCTTATTTCTATGATGAAAATGGTCAAATGGCAACATATCTATCTACGGACGGCCTGCATCCGGATATTACAGGGAAAAAACTCATGGCAGAAATCATCAATGCCAATAAAAAGCGTGTACTCCGCTAAATTATTTTAACTTCAAGCCATACTGGGCAATACATTGTTGAATAGCATCACTACTATTACTAAACTCAATTCCATAAGATCTTGATTTTTGATTATCTAATCTTACGTCACGATTTTTCTTTAGATATTTTTCTTTATCTTCGACAAGCAACTCTTGAATTCTATGTTCCAAACCTAGGCCGCAAAAGATTTCTTTGATGATTTCATAGCGGCTTTTATTATTTTCTGAACCTAAATGATAGATTCCATAAGGAACAGTAAAAATTTTATTCACAGCTTCCACCATTTCATAAACATAAGTTACGCCTCTAAATTCATGTGGCGAAGCATAGATCCTTTCATTTTTCAAAATAGATTCTATCGTACTCCAAAAAATATTTCCAGACATGCCACAATTCTTTTCTGGCATACCAAACAGCCAAGTAAACCGTACAACCCAAAGCTCGGCAATGATTTCTTTGAGTAGCTTTTCTGCTTCTAATTTATTTTGTCCATACACAGTATCTGGTTTTGCTTCATCAGTTTCCTTAAACGGGCCAACATTTTGATTGCCGTTAAAAATTTGTTCTGTGCTGATAAACACCAATTTAGCGCCCACGGCTTTTGTGGCTTTCGCTATACTTATGGCACCTTCTACATTGATCTTGTGTGCTATTTCAGGATTTTGATTACAATAATCGGTTACCGCAATTGCCGCTGTATGAATTACATAGTCTGGTTTAAATGCTTGGAATTTCTCCATAATATCTTGCTGATCATTTACATTCATCTCTGCCTTTGTAGGTGCTAAAATTTCATATTGATCTTTGTAATATTTCGCGAAACGTGATGCAAAAAAACCTCTTCCGCCAGTGATTAATATTCTTTTCATGATAACCCTCCTATTTTCTATTTAAAAATTCTTTCATGATTCTTACTACATAAGCATGATCGTCTTTTTGCGCCATACCTGAAACCGTAATCGCACCAACAACGCCTGTGTTCTTTAGACAAATTGGTACAGAACCACCTGCCGCTATATACTCAGATTCAGAAAGTCCAAAACGCTCTGCCATTCCTTGTTTTCTTCTATCTAGTTCTAATTTCATTTGATAAGAGCTCATTGAACTATAATATACCGTATTTTCTTTTCTTCTTACCCAACAATCATTGTCCACACTCGTCCCATCAAATGCATAATAGAATAATTTATGACGGTTGAGCGAAATACAAATCGTTATGACTTTACTTTCTTCCATTGCTGCTTTTACAAGCATATTACCAATTACCCAAGCATCTTTACTATTAAAGCTATCGAAAATCAAACTTTCTTCTTCCTGTTTGATGATTTCAATTTCGTCCATTATGACCACTCCTAAATTTTATCATCAGCTACCATTTGTTCATGCTCACTAATATAAGTACAAGCATCATTTTTACTGGTTACTAACAGCAAAAATATCGCCTCTAAAACCGCCAGTGCTGATAGTCTTGTAAAACTAACTTTTTCGATAAATAAACTTTCCCTTGTTGCAGTTGTAATATGATAATGACTCTCCTTACTTAGTGGTGAATTAGAATTGTTTGTTATTGCAATGACTTTTGCCCCTTTTTCAGACGCTACTTTCGCTAATTCAACCAAATATTTTGATGCACCCGAAGCAGATATTGCAATGACAACATCGCCTTCTTGTAAAGTGTGCGAAAAAGCCAGCTGTGTTTCCCATATCGTAGAAGAAACTGCTGCAATACCAATTTGGTTAAACTTATAAGAACCATCAATTGCAATTGGTATTGTATTCCCCATCGCAGCAAAAAGTACTGTCTTGGCTCGAATGATAGCATCTAAAATTTCTTTAAAATCAACTTCATTGATATGAGAAATAGTTTGATGCAATTCTTGAATTTTATTAGCCAAAATATTATTTAACGACTGCCTCATTTTGTGAATGTTTAATTCACTTGAAATAGTTTGATTCCCTTTGTCTAACATTTCCTTAGCCATTTTTATCTTCATATGGTGAAACCCTTTGCAACCACATTTCTTACAAAAACGAATAATCGTAGCCTCACTAGTCTGACTCTCACTTGCAAGCTCTGATACCGTCATCTCTATTACAGTCTCCTGATTTTCAACAACATAGTCTGCTACTTTTTTTTCTGCATCATATAAATCATTATAAGTAGCAAAAATTTGATTGATAACCTGCATTTCTTGTTCTTGCATATCATCACCCTTTTTATTAAACTGTATTATTTTTTCTAATTATTTTACTTTATATTTATAATATCAACGAATTATTATTTTTTCAACTTATTTATGCGCGAAATAAAATTTCGTCAATAATAAGCAAAAAACATGCACTCTTCTTTGAATGCATGTTTTTCATTTATATTTCAAATAAATGATTGGTCTTATCAAGGATATTATCACGACGTTGTTTCGCGGCGTAGAAATAATCATAGATATTTTGACGATTCCCATTCCCAATGTCCACAATAACGTTATCAATAATTTGCTTTAATTCTTCTAAATTGTGAATAATCGCATCTGGATTTGAGATACAGATATCAGCCCACATATCCGCATTCGAGGAAGCGATACGCGTAGTATCTTTAAACCCACCACCAGCCAGTTTTAAATTTGCTTCGATATCATTTTGGCTATTATTTAGCAAAGTTACCAGTGCCGCTGCCGCTACATGTGGTACATGACTAATAACGGAAGCACAACGATCATGTTGTGCAATATCCATAGTCGTAATATTTGCGCCCGTAGCTTCGACTAATTTGCATACTGCTGCAATCGCTTCTTGTGGCGCTCCCGTATCTTTTACAATCACATAGCATTTATGACGAAACAGATTTTTATCAGCTGCCGCTATACCACTATGCTCTTTCCCCGCCATCGGATGACCTGCAACATAATAAATATTTCCTGGTAATATTTTCCTAAGTTTTTCCCAAATATATTGTTTCGTGCTCCCTGTATCCGTAAGAATCGCACCTGGCTTTAAAAAGGGAAGAATTTTTTCTATCATTGGCACGATTTGCAACACTGGTGTACTTAAAAATACAACGTCAGCATCTTTAACCGCTGTTTCGTAATCATGAGTAGCAGTATCTACTGCACCACGTTTCACGGCAATGTCTAATGTCTCTGTTTTGCTATCTAAGCCCCAAACATAAACATCATCTTTAAACTGATGTTTGATTGCCAAGCCAATTGAACCACCAATTAAGCCAATCCCAATGATTGCAACCTTTACTTTACTCATCTAAGTTTTTTACCCATTAATTTTGCAATCTCTTCTACTTCATTCATTACAATTTGAAAATTTTCTGGTGTTAAAGATTGATTACCATCACATAACGCAATTTCAGGATTTGGATGTACTTCAATCATCAGACCATCTGCACCAGCAGCGATTGCCGCCCTAGACATTGGACGAACCATTTTCCACCGACCAGTACCATGACTTGGATCAACAATA